>NZ_JBMWDT010000001.1:38047-140385 GCF_049545585.1 Providencia sp. NPDC089933 | reverse complement strand
AACCCAGTGACCATTTGGAATATCGCAAGGGCCTCGCTTTCTAATTCGTCGCCGTTTTCGTTTTGGTACTCGGGATAAGTGGTGATGCAGTCAAGCCCAATCTATCATGGGGATTTCGGATGGAAAAACATTAAAATGGTTCTACGATATGCACACTTAACACCAGATCACTTAGCCAAACACGCCAAGCAAATTGATACAATATTTAATGCTCACGTCCCAAATACATCCCAAATGGTACGCATAAGTAACGCAACCAACACCTAACTTATTGAAAAACTTGGTGGGTTGTGGGGGGCTCGAACCCCCGACCTAATGATTAAGAGTCACCTACTCTACCAACTGAGCTAACAACCCAATACGAAATATTTAACGCCCATCAATTGATACAGTCAATACTATTCTGCTATTTTTATTACCTAAGTTAAATTTTAGTTGCGAATGTTAAATTTAGGATAATTATAGTTCGAATAAACATCACTCCGGTTCCAGTAAGGTAACTTTTCCTTACTCTAATTGAGATTTATGTCACAATATTTCATGCAAACATAACCACAAAATAAAAAAAGACTGTGGCTAACAATAACAAACCACTACGGACACTTTACAGTATGGAAGAAAATCCAACATCAACACCGAAGCAGCATAATGCTGACCGTAATCAATTAAAACGTAGCCTTAGTAACCGCCATATACAACTTATTGCAATTGGCGGCGCAATTGGAACCGGCCTATTTATGGGGTCAGGTAAAACTATCTCACTTGCTGGCCCGTCAATCATATTCGTATATATGATAATTGGTTTTGTGCTGTTTTTCGTTATGCGAGCGATGGGAGAGCTGCTGCTATCCAACCTTGATTATAAATCTTTTAGTGATTTTTCAACTGACTTAATTGGCCCATGGGCTGGCTTTTTTGTAGGTTGGACCTACTGGTTCTGCTGGGTTATCACAGGAATAGCGGATATTATTGCCATAACCTCCTATGTTAGTTTTTGGGCTCCGGAATTTCCAGAATGGGTAACCTCGTTTATCTGTGTGATCAGCCTACTCACCTTAAACCTTGTTTCAGTCAGGCTATTTGGTGAATTAGAGTTTTGGTTTGCAATGATAAAAATTGTTGCCATTGTTGCCTTAATTGCCGTAGGTGGGACGTTGATCGCCATGAACTTCCAGTCACCAACTGGGCATATCGCATCCTTAAATAATATTTGGAATGATGGCGGTATGTTCCCGATGGGAATAAGCGGTTTTTTTGCTGGCTTCCAAATTGCTATTTTTGCTTTCGTTGGGATTGAATTAGTAGGAACGGCAGCAGCAGAAACTCGAGATCCCGAAAAATCATTACCAAAAGCCATTAATGCAATCCCAATCCGAATTATTGCATTTTATGTTTTGTCCTTGATTGTTATTATGGCAGTAACGCCATGGAGAACTATCTTGGCTGATAAAAGCCCATTTGTAGAAATGTTTGTCCTTATCAGCCTCCCTGCTGCTGCAAGCATTGTCAATTTTGTGGTGTTAACTTCTGCGGCTTCATCAGCCAACAGTGGTGTATTTTCCACCAGTCGAATGTTATTTGGGCTGTCTAAAGAAGGGGATGCCCCAAAACAATTCAGCCAATTATCAAAAAAAGCTGTACCTGCAACAGGCCTAATATTTACTTGCATCTGTCTGAGCTTCGGCATCATTCTGATCTACTTTATTCCTGATATCATGCATGCATTTACATTGGTTACCACTGTGTCTGCTATCCTATTTATGTTTATTTGGAGTATGATCTTATATAGCTATTTGAATTTCCGTAAGAAACGACCAGAGATGCATAAATCTTCACGTTATAAAATGCCTGCGGGTATTGTTATGTCATGGTTAAGCTTAGCCTTTTTCGCCTTTATGGTGGTGTTACTGGCATTCCAACACGATACAAGACAGGCTTTAATTGCAACACCAGTCTGGTTTATCGTTTTGGCTATTGGTTACCAAATAGCTAAACGTAGGAAAGTTAATTAACCTTTGCCCATTAATTACTAGGCTGTTGATTTGACAAACAAAAAAGCCGAGCAATTGAAATTGCTCGGCTTTTTATCTTATCGGTACACCTCAATTAATGAGATTTATATTCCGCTTCCACTTCATCAAACCGTGCTTGTGCTGCCGCACTAGGCCCTTTAGTTACCATACTGACAACAATAATTGCTATTGTTGCAAACACAAAGCCTGGGATGATTTCATATAAATCGAACCATTTATATTTCATCCAAACTAATACGGTTACAGCACCCACCAACATACCTGCCAATGCGCCAGTACGAGTCATCCGCTTCCACATCACAGAGATTAATACTACTGGCCCAAATGCTGCACCAAATCCTGCCCATGCATTACTTACTAGCGCTAAAACTTTATTATTTGGGTCACGAGCAATATAAATAGCGATGGCTGCAACAACTAACACCATACCACGCCCGACCCAAACCAACTCTTTTTGGCTCGCTTTCTTCCGGAAAAATGGTTTATATAAATCTTCCGTTAACGCACTTGCACATACTAACAATTGGCAACTTAATGTGCTCATTACTGCCGCTAATATTGCAGATAACAAGATACCCGCTATCCATGGGTTAAACAGTATTCCGGTTAACTCCATGAAAATACGTTCACTATTATTCGACACTGAACCTGCTAAGCTTGGATTGTTTTCAAAATAAGCAATACCAAAGAAACCTACTGCAATAGTTCCCACTAAACATAAAACCATCCATGTCATACTAATACGACGTGCAGAACGAATAGTGCGATGGGAATCTGCAGCCATAAAACGCGCTAAAATGTGAGGCTGGCCAAAATAGCCTAACCCCCAGCCTAATAACGATAGGATGGCAACAAAGTTCATTCCTTTAAACATATCTAGGTATTCAGGGTTTTTCGCTTTTATAACTTCAATTGAAGTATCAATTCCACCTAATGAAAGGATCACCACGATAGGCGTCAGAATCAAAGCAAAAATCATTAATGACGCTTGAACGGTATCTGTCCAACTAACCGCCAAAAAACCCCCTAAAAAGGTATAAGCGATTGTCGCTAATGCACCTAACCACATGGCTTTTTCGTAGCTCATATTGAATGTGCTCTCAAACAGTAAACCGCCAGCAACAACGCCTGATGCACAGTAGATAGTAAAGAAAACTAAAATAACCACAGCGGAGATAATACGTAAAATTTTACTATTATCCTCAAAGCGGCTAGTGAAATAATCGGGTAAAGTTAAGGCATTGTTATTCTTTTCTGTTTGTACGCGTAAACGCCCAGCAACAAATAGCCAATTAAGGTAAGCCCCTAGGCTTAAACCAATTGCTATCCAGCTTTCAGAGATACCCGCCAAGAAAATAGCACCAGGTAACCCCATCAGCAACCAACCACTCATATCGGAAGCACCTGCAGATAATGCGGTGACAACACTCCCTAAGCTTCGGCCACCAAGAATATAATCATCAAAGTTTTTGGTCGAGCGATAGGCCAAGTAGCCGATTAATAACATGCCAGTAATGTATACGATGAACATAATGATCATCGGAGTGCTTACAGTCATCCGTTTTCTCCATTGAGTATTTTTAAAAATTGTTAGTTATCTTTATATAATTGCCTTTGATAACTTGTCACTTCATGGTGTTGCACTTTATTGCACTTTTTCATTTATCTCTATGAACACCAAATAGGCTGTGATTGTTTGCGTTGCACTAATTTTAATTTCTTAGCGACTCCATCCTAGACAGACTCCTATTAAATTAACAAGAAATTAACTATTTTTTATTCCATAAATAGAATCCATATCACAAATGTTAAAATTTAAAGTCGGATTTACAAATGAATGACTAACTAATACCACAACAACCCAAAGGTTATAACCATATGAAATATATACAAAATAAATAACCATAAATTGAGCAAATAATATTCACCATATAAAAACCAGATGTGTTTCACATTTCCCTCAGAAACCACGATTAACAATGTTGCACAAAGTTGCAACATTAGGATACTCTGATGTAACTTTTCGATTTAACCGACTCGTGAACTAGAGGAATTAAGATGAGTAGCACAACAACTATGGGTGTGAGACTTGATGAAGCAACTCGTGAACGCATTAAAAATGCCGCTCAACGTCTTGACCGCACATCACATTGGCTTATCAAACAAGCTATTTATAATTACCTAGAACAATTCGATAATGGCCAATTTCTTCCTGAGCTATCAGCCGATGTCGACGCAAAAGAAAACCAATCAACAGATGAAGACACAACGGTTGACTCTAGCTATCAGCCATTCTTAGATTTTGCAGAGCACATTTTACCACAATCTGTAAAACGCTCCGCAATTACTTCTGCCTATCGGGTTCCTGAAACACAAGCAGTACCGATGTTATTACAGCAAGCACAACTGCCCGTAGAACAAGCCGAAGCTGCTCATAAATTAGCCTATTCGATTGCCGAAAAATTACGTAACCAAAAAAATGGTGTCGGTCGTTCTGGCTTAGTTCAAGGTTTGCTACAGGAATTTTCCCTGTCCTCTCAAGAAGGTGTGGCATTAATGTGCCTAGCAGAAGCCCTACTTCGTATTCCAGATAAAGCAACCCGTGACGCCCTGATCCGCGATAAAATTAGTAATGGTAACTGGCAATCACACCTAGGCCAAAGTAGTTCAATGTTCGTTAATGCAGCAACATGGGGCCTTTTATTTACAGGTAAGTTGGTTTCTACCCACAACGAAGCAAAACTATCGACCTCTTTGAATCGGATCATTAGTAAAAGTGGTGAGCCTTTAGTCCGCAAAGGTGTTGATATGGCAATGCGCCTAATGGGGGAGCAATTCGTAACAGGAGAAACAATATCTCAAGCGCTAGCGAATGCACGCAAGCTTGAAGATAAAGGCTTCCGTTACTCTTACGATATGCTCGGAGAAGCTGCATTAACAGAAAAAGATGCCCAAGATTATATGGTATCTTACCAGCAAGCGATCCACGCGATTGG
This sequence comes from Providencia sp. NPDC089933, assembly GCF_049545585.1. NCBI lineage: Bacteria > Pseudomonadati > Pseudomonadota > Gammaproteobacteria > Enterobacterales > Morganellaceae > Providencia > Providencia sp. NPDC089933. Next base: position 135,356 of record NZ_JBMWDT010000001.1, on the reverse strand, counting down.
TAAAGCATCAAATGGACGCGGTATCTATGAAGGTCCGGGTATTTCGATTAAATTATCGGCGCTACACCCGCGTTATAGCCGTGCCCAATACTCACGCGTCATAGATGAATTATACCCACGTCTCTTGTCTTTAGTATTACAAGCACACCAATATGATATTGGTATTAATATTGACGCAGAAGAAGCTGACCGTTTAGAAATTTCTTTAGATTTATTAGAAAAACTCTGTTTTGAACCACAATTGGCGGGCTGGAATGGTATCGGCTTTGTTATTCAGGCCTACCAAAAGCGTTGCCCTTTTGTCATTGACTCTATTATCAATTTAGCTGAGCGTAGCCAACGCCGTTTGATGATCCGTCTGGTTAAAGGGGCTTATTGGGATAGTGAAATTAAACGTGCTCAAATTGACGGTTTAGAGGGTTACCCTGTTTATACTCGTAAGGTATATACTGACGTCTCTTATCTGGCTTGCGCTCGTAAATTATTGTCTGTACCAAATTTAATTTACCCTCAATTTGCGACACACAATGCACATACTCTTGCGGCTATCTACCAAATTGCAGGTAAAAACTATTACCCAGGGCAATATGAATTCCAATGCCTCCACGGTATGGGTGAACCTTTATATGAACAAGTCGTAGGCAAAGTTGCTGATGGTAAACTTAATCGCCCTTGCCGAATTTATGCGCCTGTTGGCACCCATGAAACCTTACTTGCCTATTTAGTTCGCCGATTACTGGAAAATGGCGCGAACACTTCATTTGTCAACCGTATTGCTGACGCAACTATTCCACTGGATGAGCTAGTCGCAGACCCAGTAAAAGACATCCTTGAATTATCAAAAACAGAAGGCCAAATTGGGCTACCGCACCCCAAAATCCCATTACCTCGCGATTTATATGGTCAAGATCGTGTAAATTCTATGGGCCTTGACCTTTCTAATGAACATCGCTTGGCGTCTTTATCTAGCGCTCTACTCAGTGCAGCAATGCAGCAAAAAATTGCCCAGCCGCTACTCGGTGGGGATTTCCAACCATCCCAAGCAATACCTGAATCGACACCAATCATTAACCCTGCATGTAATAAAGATATTGTCGGGCAAGTTCGTGAAACTACTGAGCAAGAGGCGGAACATGCCTTAAATATTGCCGATGAAGCAGGAACCATTTGGTTCGCAACGCCCCCTTCTGAACGTGCTGCTATCTTATTACGCGCAGCCGATCTGATGGAACAGCAATTGCAACCATTATTGGATGTCTTAGTACGTGAAGCGGGTAAAACCTACAATAATGCAATCGCTGAAGTCAGAGAGGCGGTAGATTTCCTCAATTATTATGCGACCCAAGTCAAAAATGACTTTGATAATAATACCCATCGACCGTTAGGTCCGATTGTCTGTATCAGTCCTTGGAACTTCCCATTGGCGATATTTTCAGGGCAAATTGCGGCAGCCCTTGCTGCAGGTAATACTGTCCTCGCCAAACCTGCTGAACAAACTCCGCTAATTGGTGCCATTGCTGTATCAATACTTCATCAAGCGGGAATACCGAGAGATGTATTACAGTTTTTACCCGGTAAAGGGGAAACTATCGGTGCACAGTTGGTTGGTGATAAGCGTGTTCGTGGTGTCATGTTTACAGGTTCAACTGAGGTTGCAGGGCTACTACAACGTAATATTGCTGGGCGTTTAGATGCACAAGGTCGCCCTACTCCGCTCATTGCAGAGACCGGGGGCTTGAATGCTATGATTGTCGATTCTTCTGCGCTAACAGAGCAAGTTATTGCTGATGTAGTTGCTTCTGCATTTGATAGTGCGGGTCAACGCTGCTCCGCGTTACGCATTTTATGCGTACAAGAAGATGTTGCCGATAGAACAATCCGCATGTTAAAAGGCGCAATGGAAGAATGCCGGATGGCTAACCCTGAGCACCTTTCTACTGATATTGGCCCAGTTATCGACCGCGAAGCAAAAGAAAATATTGAACAACATATTCAGCAAATGCGCAGTAAAGGGAAAGCCGTATTCCAAGCCGCTTTCGAAAACCCTGACGATCAACAAGAACAAACAGAAGGAACTTATGTTAAACCGACATTAATTGAACTAGATAATGTCAACGAGCTGAAAAAAGAAATTTTTGGCCCTGTTCTGCATGTTGTTCGCTTTAACCGTAATGAATTAGATGCCTTAGTAGACCAAATTAATGCAGCCGGTTATGGGTTAACTCTAGGTGTACACACTCGCATTGACGAAACAATTAACCAAGTTGTCTCTAAGGCTAAAGTCGGAAATTTATATGTTAACCGCAATATGGTCGGAGCGGTTGTTGGCGTTCAACCGTTTGGTGGAGAAGGCTTATCAGGCACAGGGCCTAAAGCTGGCGGTCCATTATACCTTTATCGTTTATTAAGTGAACGACCGGATAACGCAGTTTCAAATACATTAGAAAGACAAGATAATCATTTACCTATGGATGCAAGTGCTCGAGCAGATTTACTGTCATCTTTTGAGTCCTTTGCCCAATGGGTAGAAAAACAAAATAACATTATTGAACTTTCGGTAATTGAATTATTTACTCGCTATACACAAGCTGGAACCACCAGAGTGTTGCCAGGCCCAACAGGCGAAAGAAATACATATACCTTACGCCCACGTGGTTTAATTCTGTGTATTAGTGACAACGAAAAAGATTGTTTGATTCAGTTAGCCGCGGTTCTTTCCTCCGGTTGTCAGTCCTTATGGCCACAAAGCGAACTCCATCAAAAACTGTTTAAATCACTTCCTGAAAAAGTGAGAAAATCAATCTCATTGACTAAAAACTGGCAAGAAACGAAGGAGCCAATTGAAGGAGTGATTTATCACGGCGATAGTGATCAGTTAAAAGACGTTTGCGCAGCTATTGCACAACGTAAAGGGCCAATTATTTCAGTACAAGGATTTGAACGAGGTGAAACAAACTTGCTTATCGAACGCCTTGTTCATGAACGCTCCTTAAGTGTCAATACCGCAGCCGCGGGCGGTAACGCAAGCTTAATGACCATCGGCTAAAAAACAAAAGACCTAGTTTCACCGTACATGAGACTAGGTCTTTACTTTATAGTGCTATTCATTATTTACTTATCCCTTGAATATTCAACCTTCCATATTTTTTATCAAATGAGAATAATGAATTTTGGGGCATTATTTCGAATAATAATTCATTTTATAACAATAGGTTAATACTATAAAAACGCAAAAGGTGCCCTACGGACACCAATTCATTAAATTATAACAATGAAAATAGCTATTATTTATGTATTTTCAATATGTTATTGAGTTTTTTCTGATTCCCAGAATAAATACTGCTCATACTTGCGCAAGGCAATATTATAGTTACTAAATGCAGAGTCTGTCATTTTTTCACTTAACTGTTCTTGAACCTTACTTGCAGTAAATTCTTTCATAGAAAAGTTAGATGAAGATAACAACTCATCTAAGCGGCGTAAGCGAACAACATATTCGCGAACAGTACTATGGCTCATCTCAGTCTGTAAGAATAAATACTGTTTAAATGACATGATATCAAAATAATCAGTATTACTATTGCAATAAATCTCACTACAAAAGCGGCAAAGTGCAGTAAATTTACCTTGTAGTTCCCCCCAAGTACTTTCATCGACCAATTCAGTCATATCAGCGATAGCTTCTTTATTTAAGATGTCATCGTTGAAAACCAAAGAGATACGATCCAAAGTTTTGTGACAATGTGCACAATGAGTTTGACTATGTTTAAAATCTTTAATGTAACGACTCAGAGGCCGTTTCTTTACAATAGAAGCAGACATAATGGTAAAGCCCTGTGTGTAAGTCTAAATATAAAATTGTAACTAGATAAATCAAGCTACATACATTACATGCCCATAGCATTAATAGAATATCTGCTATGTTGCATAGTGATACGAGTAACCCCGCATCTCGCCCTCTTACTTTCTCTTTAGGAGAATGATCCTCCTGAGAATGTAGTGTAAGAAAATTTAATACCCTTTATTTGAAGCATTCTAACTTGTATTTCGCTCTTTGGCGAATTTCAACAGTGAGTCAATTTTGGTATGAATTTGATTTAGCGTCAACCTAATTAACCTAAATACCGTTAACTCTGTACACTTATTGTTAACCTACCAAATAGCGACATGAGCTGTTCAGACTGCCTAAAGGCAAAGACTTTACCTTATAATTTCATCTTCGTACAAAGAAAATTTGATTTAAAAATCAAACTTATACATATACAAAGGTTTTATTCGTAAATTTGTGAAGCAGCTCACTTTTCGTATCTATAGTTGCATCTTAAATGTACAGATATTAATTCTAAAAATATTTAATAAAGCCAATTCATCACTCACATGTAAACATTTAGTTACAATTGACCCTTGTTTTAATCAATAGATACCGCATATAACAAAGTATTATAATAAATATAAAAATGTTATATGACCCCATAAAGTTAAGTAAATATGCGTAACATTAGGGTAAGCATATTTTTCAATTCAAAATATGTTTACCCCAATAATATGTAAGCAACGTCATTTTCTTCGCTAAATTTTGAAATGTTTTATCTTAGTACCCAGTACTTACTTCGAATGCATGTCTCATGACAACAACTCAATACACTGATAAACAATGATTTTATCGCTATAAGAATAATAGCAATCTAAAATAAAAAATATCCCGATATTATTATCCAACCTTTCGCATATATCACTATATTATTGAAGTATTATTTTAGGATTTGTTACGTTTGATATTAAAAACATCTCTTATATACTTCGTTTTGCTATATAAATAAATAAATTTAATAAGGTTGATTATGAAAAAGTTAATTTTAGCTTGTGGTATGGGTTTATTGGCACTGACGATCACTGCTTGTTCAGAGGAAGAGAAAAAAGGTGAAGTTGCTGGTGCAACTGAAACTTGTAATACTTACTTCGCTGAAGTTGATAGCTTAATTGCTAAAGCTTCAGAAAACCCTCAAGCAAAAGCACAGTTGGATGCAATGAAAGGTCAACTGGAAGAAGGTAAAAAGCAAGTTGCAGCACTACCTAAAGACCAGCAAGACAAAGCTTGCCAACAAGGTATTGATGCGATGAAACAAATGAAAACGGCTTTAGGTCTATAATAAAGAATTATTTAGATTAGTCAGTTTTCCAAAAAGAGCCCTATTGCGGCTCTTTTTTATTTCCTTAACTCCCTAGAAAATCATGCCTTCCTATACATTCAATTTTCCCATAGTTTTTTGCAAGCTTATCCCCCCTTAACTTTATAGAATTAAATTGATTTAATACATTAAGGAAAAATAATGAGCGTGCATTTAAACCAAGTTATCAAGTCACCCAAGCCATTTATCACTATAACAAAAGGTTGTAGTAAATTTAGCCATAAAATCAAAGAAGCTTTAAATATCAATAGTAAAAAAATAGAACTTAAATTTGAGGGTAATACGATTACGTTAAATGAAAGTAAAATAGTGAGAAAACTAAAATCTCAAATTGAAACGGCTGATAAATTAGAAAAATTTAAAATAAGCGAAAAGAAAATTCAAATCGGCAGCACTATCAATAGAGCTATTGATGAAACAAGGGAAGAATTATCGGATAAACTAAATAAAACAAAAGTCTCTCTTACCTCTAGCGATAAAAAAGAAATTTTTCATCGTGTTGCGAAAAAATGTGGCATTTCTGAGTCTGAGATTGATACAAATGCATCTCAGCAATTTATTAAGCACCTTCTTTCTCAGCAAAAACAGATACAAAAAGTAATTACACATGATTTATTCCTTAACAAAGAACAGCCGAATGGAGATAACGCGGCTGTAACAAAATATGTAATTGGTACACTCAATGCCAGAGTTCAGGAAATTTTTTTCCCGGATATTAATTTTAAGAAAATCAAAGATTGCGCAGAATCTGAAACTAAGGAATTACTAGAAAATAAACTCAACCAAGCAAATAATGAGATTGTTACTTTATACTTTTCAATCGAAAAAAAAAGGTGATTTAGTTGGAGATAGGGAGAGCAGTCCTTGCCCTCCCTTTTTCTTATTTAACAACCTATTATAGCCAGGTCCCAAAACGTTTAATATAAAACTGCTTCATCAATTGAGCAACAACACAATAGCTCACCAATGTTAATACTAACCATGGGAAATACTCTATTGGTAATGGTTGTAACCCGATCATTTCACCAAATGAAGAGAATGGAATATATAAACCTAATGCCATAATTAGCCCTGTTGTTAATAACACAGGTAATGCCGCTGTACTTTGAATAAACGGAATTTTTTGTGTTCTTAGCATATGGACAACTAATGTTTGCGAGAGCAAACCCTCAACAAACCAACCTGACTGGAAAAGCGCTTCATGGGCAACACTATTTGCTTGGAACACATACCACATCAAGGCGAAAGTTGTGATATCAAAAATTGAAGAGGTTGGCCCAATCCAAATCATAAAACGCCCGATATTTTTCGCATCCCATTTACGAGGTCGTTTTAAAAACTCTTTATCCATTTTATCCCAAGGTAATGCTAGTTGGGAAATATCGTACAGTAAATTTTGAACGAGCAAGTGAATGGCTAGCATAGGAAGGAATGGAATAAATGCACTGGCAATTAATACCGAAAATACATTACCAAAGTTTGAACTTGCAGTCATATTTAAATATTTAATAATATTACCAAAAGTCTCTCTTCCTTTAATAACCCCCTGCTCTAACACCATTAAATCTTTTTCTAGCAAAATAATATCTGCTGATTCCTTGGCGATATCTGTTCCAGTATCAACAGAAATCCCCACATCGGCATCTCGTAAAGCAGGAGCGTCATTGATCCCATCACCCAAGAAACCGACAGTATGACCGTTCGCTTGTAACCTTTTTAAAATACGCGATTTTTGTAATGGCGTTAATTTACAAAAAACAGAAACTTGCTCTACTTTTTGACTTAATTCTTCATCAGATAATGCTTCCACTTCTAAACCTGACATGATTTCACTAATATTTAGCCCTACATCATGACAAATTTTTTCGGTAATAATGGCATTATCACCCGTCAGAACTTTAACAGTAACCCCATTTTCACGCAGTGCAGCAATTGCAGAAATAGCGCTTTCCTTTGCTGGGTCAAGGAATGTTAAAATACCTTGTAACTCCAATTGTTGCTCCGCTTGTGCAGATAAGGGCAAACTAGCTTCCGCATCATTTAACTGGCGAGTCGCAAGTAACAACACACGAAAACCTTGCCTGTTATAGTCACTTACTAGCTCAGTTATTTTCGCCCTCGCCTGCTCATCAAGTAAATAAGACTGTCCATCCTGCTGATAATGTTGACATACTGCCAGCATTTCTTCGGCTGCCCCCTTGCATATTAACAAGGCCTCTCCTGAAGGGGTTCTAACCGTCACTGATAATTTACGTCTGATAAAATCAAACGGTAATTCATCAATTTTCTGAAATGCTTTTAGTTTTTCAACTTCACTATTCCCTCTTCCTCGGCGAATTATCGCCTGATCCATCATGTTTTTAGTGCCGCTTTGATGGAAACTATTGAGCCACCCCAATTGCAAAATTTGACTATTTTTCTGCCCATTATTGTCTAAATAGTGTTCTAAAATAATTTTATCTTGCGTTAACGTCCCTGTTTTATCAGTACAAAGTACGTCCATGGCACCAAAGTTTTGAATAGCATTTAACCTTTTGACAATAACTTTGTGCTTTGACATTGCTATTGCGCCTTTAGCTAGATTCGAGCTAACGATCATCGGTAACATTTCTGGCGTTAACCCAACAGCAACTGCTAGTGAAAATAGCGTAGCTTCAAACCAATCTCCTTTTGTAAAGCCATTAATCAGTAGCACGATAGGTACCATGACTAACATAAAACGGATCAGTAACCAACTTACACTATTAACACCACGGTCGAATGACGTTTGCGCCCGACTACCAACAATGGATTTAGCTAATGACCCTAAATATGTGTTTGACCCTGTGGCAACCACAATTCCACGCGCTGTTCCACTGGTTACATTGGTCCCCATCAAACAAATATTGGATATTTCTAATAACTCGTTTTCTGTTGGTGAAACAGGTTCTAAACTTTTAGCAGAAATATCACCTAGAGTATCATATTTTTCTACCGGTATAGATTCTCCGGTTAAGATAGCTTGGCTTATAAATAAGTCTCTCGATTCAACCAATTTTAAATCTGCAGGAACCATGTCACCGGCAGATAATAAAACAATATCACCGGGTACTAAGCATTTGATCGGCACTTCTTTTCGAGTAGAACGACCTGTTTTATTATCACGTCGAAATACGGTAGCAGTGGTACGTACTAATGATTTCAAGGCTTCAGCAGCTTTATTAGTTCGGTACTCCTGCCAAAAACGAAGTAACCCACTCAGCAAAACCATTGTAATAATGATTATTACACCAGTTAAATCAGTCTCATCACCTTGTCGCTCAGGTATAAGATAGTCAGTAAAAAAACTCACTATTGCCAATATAATGAGTACGAATATGAATGGATTTTTAAAAGAAATGAGTAATTGCTTCCAAGCAGGAGGCGCTTTTTCATGAGCAACTTCATTTTCCCCTTCAGTAACAAGGCGGTCCATCGCCTCATTTTCTGTCAGACCTAATAAATTCGTTTGATATTCATTAAGTACTTGCTCAATATTTTTACTGGCCTGTTCGCCAACAATAAATTTTTGGCGAACAGGAGCAGCTTTAACGCTTTTGCGTTGATGTCTTATTTCAGTCATAGCGTTGTCTCTAATACAACAATTGCCTATTTTTACGCTACCTAACCAAAATAAAAACCTTTTAATTATCCGTTAGATAGCTCCATTTTCTACTCCATGACGGAGGGTGATCGTCCATTTCGGCTCCTATAGTGAGTTAATTTCTAACATCAGGCGGGTAGCTCTGATGCCACTTTCCAATTGATAGCACTGACACTTTGCTCAAGGCTTATTCGGCATACCAATGCTTCGATTTCTTTCTGCTCGGCAGGTGTTGCTAAAAATTCAGCACACACTTCCAGTTGTTCTGGCTTTAAAGTGTCCGCGCTACTCAAAGACCGTAAACGAATATGTAAGCCATTAATGGCTTGCAAGATAAGTGTTCTTACTAGGATTTCATCGGTTTGATGACACATAACGCGAATTTTATAGCGCTGCTCTACATCAAGAGCTTGCTGCTGTGGTTGCTTATTGATCCGCGAAGCCGCTTCCCTTAGTAAAATATTGGCACATAAAATTAACAATGTGGCCATCAAGGCCAGTGAGTACTGGCCTAATCCACACAACACGCCGATCCCTGCTGAGCACCAAAGAGTTGCCGCGGTATTTAAGCCACGAATATTCATACCTTCACGCATAATGACGCCTGCGCCCAGAAAACCAATTCCTGAGACAACTTGCGCCGCGATACGGCCCGGGCTATCTGGTGATGTTGTCACCGAACTTAAAATAAATACCGCAGCACCTGTAGCCACTAAAGCATTGGTTCTAAGGCCAGCCATTCGTTGACGCCATTGGCGTTCAGCACCGATTAATGCGCCAAAGCACATTGCAGAAAGCAGATTTAAAATATCAGGAGAAAAAAGCATAGTAGCTCCTCCAAAAACAGCTTGGATAATGAGACTTACATGCTTAATAAAAAGCACATAGCCATATTTTGAGTAAATAAATTACCCTAAAAATTATTGGCTATTGCCTGGAGGGAATAGAGAGTAAATATATACCAACATGATACACACTCAACATAGCAGTAATACACTGACTAAACTAAATAGCAGAGAGTACTTTGTTTATAATATAAGGGTGTGTGTGAAGAAAAATATCAGACACCGCCCGCCTTAGTGGCAAGCAGCGAAAAGAAAAGACGATTACTGGCTTGCCGTTAAATTAAGTTTTTATTCCAACTCTGACTGTCCAAGTAATAATCTCCTAAGTAAAAGATGGGTGGAGTATAGGTGGGGAAATTTATGATGTAAAGAACAAAGTGTTAATTTATTTTAAATAAAGTAAAACTCTACCCTTCAATTGGGACAACAAAAGTCCCTTCATCACCATCTTTTTCATTAAAAAACCAAATACCTTCTGGGTAGTCCGGCAATGAAACTAAATACATGACGCCTTCATTGAAAGGTTCAATGAGTAAAATTTTACCTTCTCGGCGCTCTTGCCCATCGGTTTTTACATAAACACGGTCATTAATATTCATAACACTTAGTTTCCAATGAAATGATGTTAATCATAAATGTAATAAAAACGAAAAAGCCCGTCATTAGAAATGACGGGCTTTAGAAAATCAGTTAAGCAATAAGCTTAGATTGCAGTTACGTTAGCAGCTGCTGGGCCTTTTGCACCGTTTTCAATGGTGAATTCAACTTGCTGGCCTTCAGCCAGAGTTTTGAAACCAGCGCCCTGAATGGCAGAGAAGTGGACGAAAACGTCTTTGCTACCATCAGCAGGAGTGATGAAACCGAAGCCTTTAGACTCGTTGAACCACTTAACTTGACCTTTCATTTTGTCGGACATTTGACTTTTCCTATATAACATCAAAAAAACTTGCCTTTTTGGCATATACGGGCCAGAGTCAACTATTTAATCAGGAAAACACCAAGATGAAGCGTCACGGTCAAAGGCTATCTGTGATAACTTTCTTCTTTAGAACACACTAACTTAGTAATCATACATCAAATAGGACTGCTAAACAGGCCGATACTCATTAACTCATGACTTAAAGATAATAGCAACTATTTTATATGTTCAAACGCTAAAATTGTGCATTTTTTTCGAGTTCGTCACTTTTACAGGCTATAATGTTAATAAAAACACTGCATTTGGTTGATAGTTTACAAAAAAAATTTAATAAAAAGAGCCCCGTTTTATAAAAAGACAATCAAGAAATGCCCACCACAATGACAATCCCAGTAAATATTTTTCTTAACTGATATATAACAATCGAATCTGCTCGTGATACTCTCCTAGTATAGATATCTGACAGAGAGTTATCACATGGATATTATCAAACAAATACTCATTGAAGATTTAGATGCCATCAATAAACGCGAAAAACGTGATGGTAAGCCTTACTTTAATAGCCAGTTCCTTGGTAATCACCCTTACTTATGTATCGGTATGGTCGCCGCTTATATCCCTCTTGCTATTATTCTTTGGTACGCGCCATATTTTGGCCCTTATTGGACACTCGGTATTACTGTCTTATTTTTAGTTTTAGCCAGTGTTTTACTTTTTGATATTAAACCCGTTTATCACTTTGAAGATATCGGCGTATTAGATTTACGTGTTTGCTATAACGGTGAGTGGTTTGTCACTGAGCCAGTTTCAGATAACGCAGTGCGTAAAATACTTGATTCGAAAGAGGTTAGCCAAGCCATTAAGCAAGAAATATCACGTTTAATTGCCTTGAAAGGGGAAATTTCATTTTATGATATTTATCATGTCGTTTTCCCTGAAGTTTCTACGCCATTACAAGGTAAATTAGCAACACAAAATTAATGCATTATCAATTAGCTAGCGTAAAAGTTAGCCATAATGAACAGTGAGTGAGCAATTAGATTTTTTTTGTGTTTTTACCGTTGACAGCCTGAGTCGATCTCGTTAATATTCGCCTCGTTCTCAGGAACAAGCAATTCCTCCATAGTTCAGTCGGTAGAACGGCGGACTGTTAATCCGTATGTCGCTGGTTCAAGTCCAGCTGGAGGAGCCAAATTTAAGAAGCCCGCCTAGTGCGGGCTTTTTGTTATCCATACCTATCCTCTCTTTTTTATTTCATATCATTGTTGATGCAAATTATTGGTTCAACGAATAACTTCACTTTCGTTGTACTTATAGCTTATCAGCACTATCGGCAAAAAAATGGTTCGCCTTTTTATTCCTTTCTGTCATCTATGACTATCTTAACTTCCTGAATTTTGATACATATTGGGGTAGATAACCATCAAATTGCTTACTTAACACGCAGTTAATCATTTTTTTTATTTTTATGCTTTACAACTGAGTATAGGATGGGTAATATGCGCCTCGTTCTCAGGAACAAAGCAATTCCTCCATAGTTCAGTCGGTAGAACGGCGGACTGTTAATCCGTATGTCGCTGGTTCAAGTCCAGCTGGAGGAGCCAAATTTAAGAAGCCCGCCTAGTGCGGGCTTTTTGCTATCTATTCCTACTGAGTACCCACCACACACAAACTGGTTATATACCGTAAAGCCCCCATTATAAATTCCCCCGTATATTTTCAATCACTCTTTTTCAAGGAAAATTTGTTTTATCGCTTGTCGTAACCATTGATGTGCAGGGTCTCTATCTAAACGCAGATGCCAAACTTGGACAATAAATAGCGCTCTCAAAGCAAAAAGCGTATTAGCTGGCTTAATACTTCTGTTACCCGCGGTTTGCTAAATGGCGTTCGACAACCCGTGTTAGTTATCCCTCTTTAACGCTTCTAGGTCTTTTGACGACCAAATCGTGTTTACAAACTCAGTGATTAGCCACAAGTTAGTCACTGAAATAACAACCTAAAATTTAGCCACGAACAGATGATAGAGGTTTACCTTTTGACTCATTTACCTATCAGCATGAACCTCAATTCACTGTCACCAAATCATTTTCGATCAAACTTCCCTCAGTTCGCACAGATAACAGCCAAACGAACTTTTTTTTCGATATTCTCCTTTGACAATCCAGTAAGAGAAAGCTAATATCCTCTGCGTACCAAGGAGTTCCTCCATAGTTCAGTCGGTAGAACGGCGGACTGTTAATCCGTATGTCGCTGGTTCAAGTCCAGCTGGAGGAGCCAATCATTTAGAAAAGCCTGCTTAATCATTAAGCAGGCTTTTTGCTTTTGGTACATTAATCTCCCCCTCATCTATCTATGACATTAACCTTAATTGTGATTTCTCATAGCTATTTTTTGACTTTCCCTTTATCATTCTATCCCGGCTTGAGCACCCGCTCATCACCCCTCTCTACCCTTATGGAGCCGGTTTAATGACAACTGTAACTACCCTAACAATCCGCCGCCCTGATGATTGGCATGTTCATTTTCGCGATGATGATATGTTAAAAGCGGTCGTTCCCTATACGAGTGAATTTTTTGGCCGTGCCATTGTCATGCCTAATCTTGTCCCCCCAGTGACGACAATTGAAGCGGCAAAAGCTTATCGTGAACGTATTATTCAAGCCGTTCCAGAAGGTCACCAATTTACCCCCTTGATGACATGTTACCTCACTGATAGCACTGACCCTGTTGAGCTGATTAAAGGCTTCCATGAAGGGGTATTTACGGCTTGTAAATTGTATCCTGCCAATGCGACAACTAATTCCAGCCATGGTGTCTCAGATATCAAAAAGATTTATCCCGTACTAGAGGCTATGGAACAAGCAGGTATGCCCTTGCTAATTCATGGGGAAGTAACCGCTAGCCATATTGATATTTTTGACCGTGAAGCGCTGTTTATAGAACACGTTATGCTACCTTTGCGCGCGCAGTTTCCACAATTAAAGGTTGTGTTTGAGCATATCACGACCAAAGAAGCTGCCCAATACGTCCAAGAAGCAAATGAATATACCGCAGCCACATTGACACCACAGCATTTAATGTTTAACCGTAATCACATGTTAGTCGGTGGTGTCAGGCCACATTTATTCTGCTTACCTATTTTAAAACGTAACGTTCACCAAGAAGCACTACGCTCAGCGGTAGCATCAGGCTGTGACCGTTTTTTCCTAGGTACCGATACGGCTCCACATGTGCAATCACGTAAAGAATCATCTTGTGGGTGTGCTGGCGTGTTTAATGCGCCAACTGCATTAGCCGCTTATGCCACTGTTTTTGAAGAGCTTGGTGCTCTAGCACACTTCGAAGCATTCTGTTCACTCAATGGCCCTAAGTTTTATAATTTACCTGTTAACGACGGGTTTATTACATTAACTAAAGAGCCCAATATTACTTGTGAATCAATTGATTGTTGTAATGACAAGCTGATCCCTTTCTTAGCAGGTGAGGACTCTCAGTGGACAATCGCACTTTCTAAATAATTAGCACTTATAGGAAGCTATTTGGGCTTCCTATATTACTTTTTATAGTCATACTCACCATTTTTGTGCATTTCCTGCCATTTATACAAAAAAAATTTTTAATTGCTTCCTTATTAGCGAAATCTCCTTATACTAAAAGTGGCTTCATTTCGAGAACATTGCTCTTAGTCAGTTATAGATATTTACTATTTATCACGCTGTTTGATTAGGAGGTTTCATGAATAGAAAAGATGATGTTATTCAAACTCACCCAGTTGTTGGCTGGGACATCAGCACAGTAGATTCCTACGATGCGATGATGTTGCGTTTGCACTACCTCCCTGAACAAGATAAAAACTCAGGAGATGCCATTGTGGATAAAACTATGTGGCTAACGACTGATGTTGCTAAGCAATTGATTAATATACTTCAAGCTGGCGTAGATAAGATAGAGTCAGGCGAATATATCGAACTTAATCTTAAAACACACTAGGGAAATGAATGGATATTTAAGAATTTAATATCCATTTTATTTTATATAATATTCACCAAACAAGTAGTTATATATTTATATATAACTACTTGTACCTTTTTAACTAAATAACAATTGTAAATAAAAACACTATTTACTATTTTTATTAATCCTCGGTTGACTTCACTAGCAATTCCCATTTATTGTAAGACTCTTTTCGAACAAGGATGTTCCCGATGCGAATATTAGTTATTGATGAATGTTATTACACTAGACTTGGCATTACTGAATATTTATCTAAAAATGAAAAATTAGAATTTATTAGTACAGGTTGTATTAAGGAAGCTATCAGGTTTATAAATGAATTCACGCCAAGTATTGTATTGGCTAATTTAACTTATTATTGTCATTACTCTAATTACTGTCCAGTATTACAAGATCTATTAAATAGAAAAAATAATATTAGGTTTTATATTTATATAAATGCCCCTTACCCACAAACAGCCAACCCATTGTTATTAAAGGATAACTATTTCATTCTATCCAAAAATATTATTACCCAAACCCTTGATAAAGTGATTCGAGAACACGAACAAATAGAACATATCACGAAGCTCGCTAATAATATAGATTCATCCATCTTCACTGCAAAAGAACAAAACATTATTAATAACTGGATGAATGAAACACCTAATCATATTATCTCAAGGAAACTAGGGATTAGTAATAGCACGGTTTATTCACAGAAAAGACATATCACTTCGAAAGTATTTGTAAAAAACAGAATTGAATTATTTTTTATCTATAATGTATTTAAATATTTATATTAAGAGAGAGCCCTAATTAAAGGGCTTTCTTATTATCGTTATTCTTTATTTAATAAGCCATCTGATAAACGATGACGCGATTTATTAAAAATCTTATTGCTGACTTCACGGCCTGCACGGCGAGCACGTTGTTCTTGCTCTGGGAGTTTCATTTCCTCAGTACAAGAAATACTACAGCAACCCTCGTATTTTTCTGCACAGCTAGGGCATTGGATAAACAACAAGTGGCAACCATCATTATTGCAATTAGTATGAGTATCACATGGTGCACCACACTGGTGGCATTGGGCTAAAGTATCATCCGTAATGCGCTCTCCCATACGGTTGTCGAACACAAAGTTTTTCCCTTTAAAACGTAATGGTAAACCTTGTTCCTTTGCTTTACGTGCATACTCAATAACGCCACCTTCAACATGGTATACATTTTTAAAGCCATTATGCAGCATATATGCACTGGCTTTTTCACAGCGAATCCCCCCAGTGCAATACATGACAACATTTTTATCTTTTTGCTCTTGCAGCATTTCCACTGCCATCGGCAGTTGTTCCCTAAAAGTATCTGATGGAATTTCAATTGCATTATCAAAACGACCCACTTCATATTCGTAATGATTACGCATATCAACGAATACCGTGTTTGGATCGTCAATCATTTCATTCACTTCGTGAGCTTTCAGATATTGCCCTGTATTCGCTGGGTTAAAGGTTTCATCTTCGATGCCATCTGCCACCACGCGATCACGTACTTTCATGCGTAACACCCAGAAAGACTTACCGTCATCGTCAATCGCAATATTTAAACGCAGGTTATTTAGTGCGGTATCAGTGGAATATATCAGTTCGCGCAAAGCATCAACATTAGATTCAGGCACACTGATTTGTGCATTCACCCCTTCTTTCGCAATGTAGACACGCCCAAAAACACTCAGCGCTGTAAACTGTTGATACCATTCATTGCGAAACGCCACTGGGTCTTGAATATTAAAATATTTATAAAAAGAAATTGTGGTACGTGGCTCTGTTTCCGCCAACATGCGTTCTTTTAATATTTTATTTGAAATTTGGTTATGTAACACTGGCATGGTGTTCTCTTTTCCTTTGTAACTAGTTAATATTTAAAGCATAAAATCATGTAGTGTCCACAGAGTGTCCACACTCGACCATTATCAAATATTATCGCTGTTATTTTGTTAATAAAAAACCCCTAATGTTAAGGGGTTTTTATCATCAATTCGTTGTAATTGTCTTTATCCGCCTATAGCTGCTTATATCTCCTTGATGTAGTAATATGAAATAATCATATTTTGCATAAATCTAACAAAGCCAATTTGTTGGTAATGCTTAAAAAGTGGAGTACATAATGGATCAGCAAGAATCACAGAAAAAACAATATAAATTATTTATTGAAAGATTAAAGACAATTACAAGCCAACAATTTTTAGATTTCTTAGACGAAAAGAAAGTTAATACTGTTTGTGCAATGTGTGGTCATGACGGAGAACAGATTGTTGATGAGACAGGCCACACAACCTTAGAAGATGTCCAAAAAGGTAATCCACCTAATTCCTTTGTCACGTTTTACCATCATCAACCTGCAATTCCTGGAGATAGCGATATTAATTATTATTATAAGCTGACTTGCTCTCATTGTGGTTTTATCACAACTCATAGTGTTAGGAATGTCTTGATTTGGTTGGACTCGAAATCAGGTGGAGATAATTCTAAATGAGTGACTTACTGCATTCCACAGGATATAGTTTTAACCAACTGCAGGTACAAGTAAGACGTAGCAATCAAGCGGAGGATCATGATATGCATGTACGAATTGCTAAGATTGAATCTGACATTTCATATATTAAACGTGATATTAGCGATATAAAAGATGATTTAAAAGAATTAAAAAAAGATGCGAAAATAGATTTTCGTCTATTTTTTGGGTCACTCATCGCTGTAGCATTAGGCCTAGCTGGTTTAATGGCTAAAGGTTTTGGTTGGTTATAAATTTCCTATTATGTAAAATTCCGTCTCAAATGAACAGCCCCTATGAAGGGGGCTTTTTTTTGCCTCTAATTTACTGTTTTATAAATGGATTTATAAGACAACATCCACATATCATCCACGATGTAACCCACCTTTAATTTTAGCCCCTCTTCATGAGGGGCTAAAATTACTTTATTGCCACAAAGAGGCAATCTGATACTTTGAAGAATATTAAAAATATTGATTATTCCAACTTAATAATTACGTTCTGCTACGTTTCCTTGCTTTTTTTAATTTTCTTTGAGCTTTATTCTTTTCTGTACTCTTTTTTTTATCATACTCTTTTTTTAAGTCACTCATTTTGTAAGACCAGTCAATGAGATTATCAGGGTATTGTTGATCAAATATAATTCTAGTCTCATAACCAATACCGATGAAACTACTTTCATTTTCTACGCATGAAGCAATACCTTTCCCATTAATGGAAAGCATATTTGTTGTATCAATGATTTCTGGAGGAAAATTCAAAATCTTATAAAGTTTCGGATATTTTTTGTTTGCTCTATCTACAAATAGCTTTTGATCAAAACAAAGTACTACAATTAAATTACCATCAATGATATCCAAGAGTAATTTATCTGGTAAATTGAGGCTAAAGAACGGGCGAGATAGCGGATCAGAGAAGCTATCCAGTATATTGAAAATTCTACCGGAAATCTTACCCCCATCCATCCACCCATTAAACCCTATAAATCCCATGTTGGCATTACTATATGCACCAATAAATAGACATTCATTAATGTCGGTAATAGCCCATGATTTTCCATTATAGACCTTATTCCAGAGTCCTATTATTTTATCTGTGTAAAAATCAGGTTGAAAATTTTTATCTAATATTTTGACTGGGGACTGAAATAAGTTGTCAAATCCAGAGCCTGTACTGATAGCTTCGATGACATTTCGCCCCCTTTCTACCTGACGTTTGGTTCTTTGGTAGTGTTTAAGATCTTTCTTGTCAAACCCTTTAGTATATTCCTCTTCAAAATGATTACATTCACTCATAACTGCAAATTTAGCAGCCTTGGAAAACTCAATGTTTTTTTTCCCACTCTTAAGCTCTATTAGAGCAATACCTTTATTAGGAATCAATGCAAGTAAATCACCAGTATGTACAAATGTCGTTATATCAGTAATTATAGCAATCGCCATTGGGTCAGCATTGATTTCATTTGCACTCGCCATTGAATCATTTATATTAAACGCTGACAAATTATCTGGATTTCCATTTATTGGAAGCCGTCTTATGGCCGAGTGCTCATTATTTAGTAACATCCATACTATTGAATCAATGCATTTACGTAGAATAATTATCTCTGACTTAATATTTTTAACATTCCTTATACATTGATTTTTCGTTTCATAGTCTTTACTTGAATGAGCTAATTTTTTTTCTTTTTCCAGCTCTTGAATACGGGTAAGCTTAACTATCAACTCATCAGCAATTATCTGTTGAGCTTGTTTCCATCCACTTAATAAACGTTTAAAATCTTCTATAGGCTCTATTTTTATATTTTTTGAATTATCATCAACTCCATGCCTAATTAACACCATTAGTTTTTTTATAAGCTCTTTGAATTCTGGAGAGCGCCACTCCCATAAATTAATAAACGGTCTATACTTCCGTTTCATATCTTCTTTGTTTTCGTTTGAATCTACCATATTACTTATTCCTTGTATGACCTATCTAGTATGTAACAAGACTGAATCCACTTTCGTAGGCTTAACAATAAATCGTGAAACGGATTCATGGCTGATGAATGTTGCACTGCAATTAACATTCTGGCACTGATTGTGATTTTCTTTGGTTTCGTTAGTGATATAACGTGAAGTACGAATACGGGCAAGCTCGCCGCAAAGAGGACATTTCATCATGATTCGGTTACCTTTTTCATGATGTTGATATTACGTATATTGTACTGACACTTTATACAGTAGTCATTACTTTTTCTTTATTTTTCATTCACTCATTTCAAGGCTTGATACTTTAACTTCAAGCTCAAGTGAGGATGTGTACCCACTGTCATTTAATGAGTGAGAAACTCGCGTTAATATCCACTCTGCACCATCAATTTCAGGCTTAAACCCCTGCACCTTAACTGGCATTTCGGGGTAGATATCAGCCCTCCCCTTTGCAAGCTGTATTGAAAATGAAGCAACTCCACGCTGCATCTTTTCCCATGCTGCCTTTGCGGCCCGTTCCGCATTGCTCTTGTTCGCGTAGGTATGCGAAAGCGTTAATGTGTTCCCCTCTTCGCCGACAAGATAATCCCCTTGCGGCTCATCCACCTTAGTTTTAGCTGGCTCATCCTTTTTTGCCGACTCTTTCTTTTTAGTTTTTCGCTTACGCTTTACTTTGACTTCATCTTTTTGTTTTGGCTTCCGTGTATTTAACCAACTTGCGACTACGCCGGTATATGCCCCGCGATCAGCGAGTGTAAACCGGTAACTATCCCCAATCTCTCGCGTTAACAGCAAAGGCGGGATAGGCTTTCCGCTTGCCGTTTTTCCACTCCCCTGCGGCATAAATAATAACTGACCATTCTTAATGGCAGCAATAGCCCCCTCTTGCTGCCCTAATCTAGCCAAAAAAGAGCCGTCAGACTCATTGGTTTGGTCAATGTGCTTAAGTGTTATTTGGGCTAATCGGCTCTCAATGACTGGCTCAACATTGTTACGCGCAGCAATTGTTTTGATAATGTCGCCCAATGTTTTATCGTGATATGACATTTCACGCTTAACATTGAGTGTCGATCTAAAATCCGCGCTGCGGCCACGAATAGCAATTTTATCCGGCGCGCCGCTGTATTCAATTTCATCAACCGTGAATTTCCCTTTAAAAATTAACGGCTCATTTTTCCAGCCTATATGAATTGATAATTCCTCGCCCCGCTTAGGTAGCATCATTTTTCCATCGGCATCGTCGATTTCGATATCAAGCTGGTCGGCTTCAAATCCCCGATTATCAGTCAGGTTCAGCGAAATTAATCGCCCTTGTAGTCGCTCGTTGATATTCACCGTTCCGGCGGTAATGACATATTGCGGCACCGACTCAAAGCCAGTTAGAAAAAAATCACTCACCCTAGCATTCCCCCAATCCCATTACTGACTGCATCCATGACAGAGTTTAACTGCTCATTAAGATTACCGAACATCTCAGAGAGTGACTCATCAACCCGCTTTATTGTTAGCGTAAACTCGATTTTTCTGGCTGCGCTATCTTCAAAAAAATCGCTTTTATTCTCGCTTAAGCTTTCAATGACATACATCCCGTAAATAGTGCCATCACCACCAATAAACGACCATGCCTTGCCCGTCTCAGCCATAATCTGTAAGGCTAACAGCGAAAACTTCCCGCCAGTTAATTCAGGGTATAACGTACCTGACAAAGTAATCGGGTCATTCGATGGCCCCAAAAACTGATAGCTTGGGCGCTTACCGATACGATTGTGATAACCAAATCGGAATTGGTGCTCTCGCTGCATTCCTTGAAATGGGGTTGTTCTCAACTCAAAGACGAACAACCCTAACGCTGCCATTGCCATATTAATAACCCTCGCTATCACGGTATTGGCTACGCTGTGCCGCTTTTTGCTTCCGATAATACGCGTCAATTTGTCGTGCGACTTCCTGCCCGATATCCTGCGCAGATTGGTTCGGTTGTGGGTAAATATTAATGATTGGCGCTGGAATTGGCTGACTTGGCTGCACCGCCGTTTTAGCGCCTGAATTCACCGCATACGGATGGATAGGCTTTGCACTCACCGGCTCAGCTAATGATCCTAGCGTCATTGCTGCAGCCATTGCCATGGCTGCCGTATTTCTTCGGCTGGTCACGCGAGCAGGGCCCTCGACAATTTCTGCGCCCCGTTCACCAACAATGCCAAATTGCCCACGCGGAATAACGCCGCCGCTATCAAACATACCTGCACTTTTCATCCCCGCCTGTACGACGGTCAATTGATTCATTGCGCGTACATTTTTAGTTTCATCCGACAGCATCCAATTCGGCAAGAGGTCAGTGGCCATTTTTTTAATTTCAGCAAATTGGGCTTTCAGTGACTCCCACTTTTCCAGAATTCCGTTTTTAAGACTATCAATAATCTGTCCGCCGATTTGCTGGAAATATGCCGGTAAATTAGTGACGTCATTAATAATTTCATTCCATTTATCTGAAATGGTCTTTTTAATCAGCGCCCACATATTAACCGTTGTCGTAACAATGCTATTCCAGTGCTGGTAAATCAGCCCAACGATAGTCCAATTGAGAATATACGATTTTAAGCCCTCCCAGAATGCGTTAAACACCTTGGTCACGCTTTCCCATAAGGACTGGCTATATCCTACAATCCCGTTCCATACTTTAATAATGGGATCTATAGTCCATTTCATGATAAATGACTGAATCCAATTCCATGCGTCAGAAAAAATCTGAGAAACTAACGCCCACAACCCTTTAAAGAATGGCGCAATATCATCCCAATATTTGTAAATGAGATATGCTGCTGCCGCAATCGCTGTAATGATTAAGATAATCGGGTTTGCTAACAATGCTTTTCCCAGCATCATAAATGCTGCACCGACCAACTTAATCGGCTTAATCAACAATGATAAGAATCCGCTTCCCTTAATCCCCAATACCGACAAGCTAAACTTCGCCATCGCGAGTGGCCCAATCATTGCCGCAATCATGAGCGAAATACCACCGCCCACGGCGAGCACGGCGCCTAACCCCAAAGTGATCATGGTGATTTGTTTTACTAGCTCAGGGTTTTTCTTTGCCCATTCACCGAATTGGCCAATTAACCCTGTGACTTGCTGCGCAATGCTTCTTAATGGACTGTCTGCACCGCCAAACACCTGAATACCGACATCTTCATACGCGGAGGTTAAATTTTTCAAATCACCATCAAGGTTATCGGTCATGGTTTTAGCCACTTTTTCGGCTTCACCTTTTGCGGCTTTGATTTCTGCAATCATGGATTGCAACTGCCCTAAACCCGCTTGATCGGCAAGAACAGACAGCGCTGAGAACGCCTCCTCTCCCGCAATATGTTTGAACAGCCCTGCTCGTTGTGCGGTACCCATTTTCTTGGTTTTCTTATCCAACTCTTCAAGAATGGCGGGAAACTCGCGTAAGTTTCCTTTTGCATCGCGGGTTTTGATACCCAACTTTGTGAGTGCCTCAGCGGCTTGTTTTGGCGGCTCAGCTAAACGCCCCAGAATAGATCGCAAACTGGTACCCGCCATTGAGCCTTGAATACCTGCATCACCCAACTTACCTGCTGCAACGGCTGCCGTTTCTAAATCAACCCCCAACCCTGATGCTACCGGCGCAACATATTTCATGGTATCGCCGAGCATGTTTAAGTTGACGTTAGAGCGTGTAAACGTGGCGACTAACGTGTCGCTCACGCGGTTCATTTCACCGGAATCAAGTTTAAAGCCGGTTAAAATGTTAGAGCCGATATCTGCCGTCGTTGCCAAATCAATATCGCCGGCTAACGACATTGACAGCGTACCTTTCATGGCATTTTTAATTTGCTCTGGCTTGAAGCCTGCCATTGCATAGAACGCTTGCCCTTGTGCCACTTCATTGGCGGTAAATGCTGTCGTCGCCCCCAAGTCACGCGCTTGGGTTCCGAGCATCTTATAATCAGCCGAATCTTTATCTAAGCGCGTCAATGCCTGTACTTTTGACATGCCGATTTCAAAATCATAGCCGGGTGCCAGCACTTTTTTAGCGGCATATCCCATGCCCACACCGGTGGCAGTCATTGCCGCCCCCGACCCCGCAATTTTGTTCCGCGTGTCCATTGCAGATTGATAGCTATTTCTGGCACTCGACATGCGCCGCTCTTGCTCAGCACTGCGCTTTAATTGCTGCTCTTGCCGCTGTAATTGCTGAGTTGTCCTAGCAATGTCGCTGTTTAATCGCCGCTGCGCCTGCCCGAGTTGATTCGTTGAAATACCACTCGCTTGCAGTTCGCTCCGCTGCCTCTGGACAGATTGCTGTAATTCCCCATATTTATTTTTTAATTGTGAGGCTTCTCGCTGCGCTTTTCTTAACGCATCGGCTTGCTTTCTAGTGGGGTTTTCTGTTGCGCTCAGTTCACGGGCTAACGCTGACGCACGTTGAGTGGCAGCTTGGTAAGCCTGCTGAGTTTCATTGAGTTGTTGTTTGACTTTGCGAAACCCCTCAATCTGTCCAGCCTGTTGATTGAGGGTTTTTAATGCATCACGAGATTGGCGGATAGCTTCCGCCAGTTTTTTGTTAGACTCTTGCGCGCTGCGAAATGGCTTTGTCAATTTATCGACAGCATTTAGCACGACTTGTAAACGTAGGTTTTTACTCATCACCGTGTCCGCTTCGTTTGTAAGCGCGATAACGCCATTCTAATAATTCGATGAGGCTCATTTCGGCGGTTGCCGACGGTTGCCAATGAAAAATGGTGGCAATATCTGCCACCAAATCATCAACGGTTAATCGTTCTGGTAGTCCGTGCGCATCGAGTTCGGTAGCAAAAAATTAACCACCTCAATCGAAAGCAGAACCAGATCAGCGGGGTTCATTGCCATGATTTCAGGCTTAGTCAGCGTGGGGGATGTGATACGCGGCAACACTTCTGACATAGATAATACGTCCATATCCATCAAAGCCTGTAAACGCACACCACGTAATGCACCGGTGTTCGGCTTACGCACGACAACTTCGGTAAGTTCTGTTTCACCGCGTTTAATTGGTTCATCCAGTTTTACAGTGGCTTGATTTTTTTTCATTTCATCAGTCATTTTATTTTCCATTACAGCCCAATAGCCGCGCGTTGTTCAGCAAAACGATCAACACCGTCCACGATTTCAACCATGTTGATAATGTCAATTTCGATAATCGACTCACCACCCCAGATCAGCTTGTAGTACATCGATTTAAAGCTGAATTTAACTTGGGTGTTATCACCCTGTTTTGCCGTTCCCGCATCAATCTCAGAAAGGAAACCGCGTAATTCGACCTCACAGGCTGTCACCTCACCGGTATCTTCTCGTTGGTAAGCACCGGCAAAACGTAACGTCACACCATCAATTTCAGTGATACCCCACTGTTTATAGATTTGCGCTTCCATCCCGCCTAACGTGATTTCGCTATCGAGAGCGCCATCATCTAACCCCATGCGGATATTAACGGCGCCATTCATTCCGCCGCCGCGATAGGTTTCTAACTTTCGGGTGATTTTCGGTAATGTCATTTCTTCGACAATGCCGACCCAATTTTGTCCCTCATTAAAGAGGTTCATACTTTTTAATTTACGTGGTAAAGCCATGATTACCCCTTAATCTTTGATGAGAAGTCCATCAAATATTTATCAGTGATACGCTGACGTAATGTGATGTTTTCCGCAGGTGGTACCGGTGTGTAGTCATAATCAATCACTAACTTACCGTCTTTTAATTCGTCCTTATCATTAGCATCAGGATCAAACCAACACTCACCACCTAAGAGATAACCATTGCGAGTTAGTGAACGCATTTTCGCGTTAATGCCTGAAATGATGAATTTTACCAGCGTTGGTGTCATTGGTTTATCAACTGCCCACATGTGCGCTTCCGCCATCGTGTCAGCAATGATTTGTGCAGTTCGCGTGTAGTTCTCGAATGCAAATAGCGGATCATCGGAGCAAGTGCGAGAACCCCAAAAGCGAAAACCATCCTCACGAATCAGAGTGGTAATATCGTTTTCGTTGAGTAAGCCGGCATCAGTGGCAGGGTTTTGCAAATCCCACGAAATATCGGCTGAAATACCTGTTACACCGTTAACACCTACGTTAGATAGCGTCTTATGCCAGCCAGTTTCCTGATCGATTTTTGCACGCAGCCCTAATGCTCGCGCCGTGGCAAAGGCGATAGATTCACCGTTGGCAACTTTGTCCCATGATAAAAAATCAGGGTGGATGATCATTAATTCGCGCTGATTAAAGTTTTTGCGGTAGTCCAATACCTCTGACACCGTTTTACAGCCGTAGGCACTAACATAAGCAAAGGCGCGCAGCTCTTGTGCAATGGCCGCTAACTTGGTCGCAACTGCCTGCGTGTCATGACCCGGCACACCGAGAATGCGAGGCTTAACGCCAGTATGATTTTTGGCAGTAAGCAATGCCTGCAATCCCGTTTTTTGTCCGGTATCGGTAGTTCCACCAATAATATTGGTTGTGGTCTCGGCTTCGGTTTCCCCTTGCTCTACGCGCACAACGACAGTAATCGGAGACGTTTGGTCGCCAATCGCTTCTAACGCATGGGAAAGCGTTCCGGTTTTACCGGCTTTGCCTAATGCACTTTTAATATTAGTAATAAGCACAGGCTTATTAAGTGGAAATGCGGTTACATCAGCATCATCAGCGGTACACACCATGCCGACAATTGCGGTGCTAATAGTTCGAATAGGGCGTGTTCCGTCGTTGACTTCAACAGTGCGGACGCCGTGATGGTAATCTTGTGCCATAAAAGAAGCTCCTTTTTGTGGTAGCTTCTATGGTGTTATTGATATTTCGCGTTGTCGCGGGGTGGGTGTTGTATCGCGGAGTTGTACAACAAAGGGGCAATAGCCCCCTTGGTCATTCTGGCTTGATGCCCCAGTCAACATCAGGGGCTTGTGAAGTATCAGCATCAGCAATTTTGACGCTGTAAATTTCCCATGCAGTCAGTAGTTCTTTTTCTTCATCAGTTGCTATGCCTAAGCGTATTTTTCGTTCAAGAATAATAATTCTCTGCTCAGCTTCATCTAGCAATTCTCTCTTATCCTGTTCCGCTTTTTCGATATGTCTAGCATTATCGTGCGAGTAACAACAATCGCCATTATCATTCACGTAAAATTTGATATCAGCCAAATCTTCAAATTCACCATCAAATTCGACTTGATAAAAATTACTGATCTCTTTTTTAATCGGCTCCGGAATGATTTGAAATACATTTAAATTTCTTTTATTAACAAATACAATCATTTAAACCCTCGCTCTCACTGTTACTTTTCGAGGCGCTCCCCCGTTTGCACTATAAACACACCTTAATGTTTTCCCTCCTCCTTCTAACCGAATTCTCAAATACCCTGACGCGCCTGAATTTGCCGCAATCAATATATTATCATCAGGGATAAACGCAGGTGTTGATGGCATTCCGTCTTTATCTTCACAGTAAAACCAACATCCGCGATAATCAGCAGGCAATGAGATAGCTTGACCATCTCCCATCGGAGACCCAGAGTAAACAACTTTTAACGCAAACAACCCGATATTTCCACGCGGTTCATAACGAGCATCCCCCTGTTGTTGTGTCATTCCACCAACATCACCCGCACTCAAAGTAATATCCGCAGTTAAAGGTTTTCCATTTACTTTCCTACCACTTGGCACTCGACCATTCGCATTATTATTGGCATTAGTTGCTGCGGTATTGGCAGCATTGGCTGTTGCCTGTGCATCTGTACCGGCTTTTTTCGCATCAGCAACTTTGGTGTCGGTTTCTGCCTTGGTGTAAGCGCCAACATCACCCGCTGTCAGTGAGATATCTGCACTTAGCGGTTTGTTATTCACTTTTCGTGTACTAGGCACTCGACCATTCGCATTATTATTAGCATTAGTTGCTGCAGTATTGGCAGCATTAGCTGTTGCCTGTGCATCTGTTCCCGCTTTTTTAGCATCAGCAACTTTGGTGTCCGTTTCTGACTTGGTGTAAGCACCGACATCACCTGCTGTCAGTGAGATATCTGTACTTAACGGCTTGTTATTCACCTTTCGCGTACTAGGCACTCGACCATTAGCATTATTATTGGCATTCGTTGCAGCGGTATTGGCAGCATTGGCTGTTGCCTGTGCATCTGTACCGGCTTTCTTCGCATCAGCAACTTTGGTGTCCGTTTCTACTTTTGTGTACGAACCTACATCACCTGAATTTAACGTGATATCTGTGCTTAATGGCTTACCATTCACTTTACGAGTTACTGGTACCGCGCCAACATCACTGGCTGTTAACGAACCAATACGCTTGTCTAAAACTTCAATAGCATCATCAACGTACTTACGGGTTGCTAATACCACTGTCGGATCAATTTTAAGCGTGACAGATTCGGTATGGCTGACAATGAGAACCACACGAATTGTTTGAGTTCGCCCCGACCCCTCGACTAAAAGCGGCTTATAGGTTTCTGGGCAGTTGGCAATAGCAACTAATGCCCCTGACTTATCAAACAGTCCAATTTCACGTATCCACCAACCACCCTCATTCTCAGGAATGACCTGTTCTGCAATGATTTGATTCGGGTTCAATGGATCAATAAACAGGGTATTAATCGCTGCCTTTCGACGTTCATTAATGAGTTTCGTTTGCTTGGTGTCCGGTGCCGGCAATGAGCCGCCACCATCCCCAACAGACATATGTGTTAATTCGATTTTTGTGCCGAGAGCTGTCGCCTCTGCAAGCACTTTCTCACCATAGGTAGTGAGTAATGCAAAATATTTCATTGTAGAGTAACCCTCATTTCATCAATAACATGGACTGCCGCCCCCGTGGAAATAGCACCACCGACGCTGATTACGTCTGGTGTATATGGATAAACCGTCAGCTCATCCCCGCCATAACTCGTCGCAGCACAAAAAATATTGCCTTTAGTTTCAAGTTGAATAGTTAGCCCGACAAGATGCCGGCTGGCTGGCTTTGCATCGAAAATAAGCGCCTCTAGTTCTCGATACATTTCCTCAGTAATGCCAGTTTCCAGCACTCCAATATCAAGACGAAACGTGCCGGCGGTTTCGTTGGTTTTCCACCACTCAATCACGCGGATCAAATAACCCAATGGCTCAACTACTCGGCGCAGCGCCCCGATTGTTCCCTTGTGTTTGTGAATAAACATCGCCGCTTTAATGGCGTCGCGTTTAGCTTTTTCTGTCCAGTTTTTATCCCACCGGTCAACACTGAATGCCCATGCCAGATACGGCAGCAAATGCACCGGACATTTATCAGGATTCCATAGAATACGAATAGGGATCGGCACCCGCTCTATTTGTGCCAACGCATTAGCCGCCGCAAGTTCTAGTGTTGATGATCCAGTCGGGAGTAATCGATCACTCATCAGAGCCACCCAACGACACATTAATACCGGTGCAAAAGCTGGCTTGTGTTTTATCTAACTTGATATCTGCAATGGGCTTTTTCAGCTCAACACGTTGCACACCTTGAACATGCAAGGCGGCATAAATCGCGCTCAGAACAATGTCACGCCCTAACCGGTGTTGCTGGGTTGTGTAACGAGCTAGCTGCTCTTCTGCTGCCGCAGTAATAGGCTCGTATTCAGGGGAGGGATAACAGTAAATAACCGCATCGATGTCATAATTAACAATCGTTGCTGACTGCACCGTGACACGGTCAGCAACAGGGCGCACATCTTCATCGTTTAAAGCCAGCTCTACTTTGTCAATTAAATCAGCCGGCGCGGTACCGTTCCCCTCTCTCGATAAAACAGTCACTGTCACACAGGCTGGTGATGGACTGATCACTGAGGCATCAGCAACGCGCCCATCGGCACTACGCGCATGATGCTCATAACTGCCAACTGGCCCCGCCACGCTCAGCCCCTCAAATGCACTGGGAATGCGTAATCTTAAATCAGCATCAGACTCATACACTGGCGGGATCGGCGGCACTGCATTAGCATCCCCCTCAGATAACATCAGCCGCTTAACATTATTGTTAGCCGCAAGCTGATCTAAATCAGCCCCCACAGCAAAAGCGACCATGCTCGCGCGAGCAGCTTCATTAATACGTTGACGTAATAAAAGCTCTCGATAGCAATTCTCTTGCAATAACTTGGTTAATGGCTCGGATTCAAGCGCCAACGTTCTCGCTATTGCAGGGCGTAATTCACTTGGCATCGCGTCAATCATTGAATTTTTACGCTCAATGAAAATCAACTCAAATTCCAAACTTTCAACCACATCCGGTGGCGGGAGTAAGCTTAAATCAATGGTCGCCATGATCACCTCACAGGAACAGAGAAACTGAACGCTTGTTCAGTTCCTGAAAAAACACCGCTCAACTCAATCACAATGCTGGCTGGCGTAGGTGTAGAAATGATTAGTTGCTGAATTTCAATGCGAGGCTCCCACAGCAAAAGCGCGGTGTAACACGCCGCCATCAGTCGCAGCCTTAACGCTTTATTGTCGGGTTGGTCTATCAACCTAAACAGCAATGAGCCATAGGAACGCCGAGCAATGCGGCTCCCAATGGGAGTGACTAAAATATCGCGAACAGACTGGCGAACATGGTCAATGTCGGTAATGCTTTGACCGGTAGCAGCGCTTAAACCGAGAAATCTCATTGAGGCTCTCCCGTTGTCTCACCACCTGAACGCACACCGCCATGCTGGTGCGAATGCAATGTAATACCATTGGATTTAATCGCGCCGCCGGTATGAGTAAAGTTGCCTGTCATTTCACCGCCCTCAGTTACATTTAATGTGGCGCACGTTAAGTTATTCGAACAAATCACCTTTGGTGTGGTTAGCTTGATTTGTTCGCTGGCATTCACAATGACCACTTTGGTTTTCGCACTGATTTGCTCGCTGGCTTCAATCGTTGCCGTCTTAATGCCCGTTGCTTTTAGCGCACCGGTTGCAGGCTCATATTCAATGACAGCACCATCGGAGTAGGTCACATGATTGGCAGTCAATGAATCGGTAGGCTCGCTGTATTCATCAGAAAAAAGCCCAACTAACACAAGGCCCGTAGTCAACTCGACACCCACGACGAATATCGACATCAATAATGACGCCGGTGCGGATCATGTTTCGGATGATGCGGAGCAGCTCCGCGTTATTGGCATTTGCATTCATGGCGATAGCCTGCCAGACAAAATGGCTGGAATGCATGGCTTCGCTGTTGTAATGCGGCGAATTACAACATCACGAGGCGAAATGATTAATGATCATGTTTTCAATGTGGCGGATGTCATCAACCGTAAAACCCAACAATTGACGCACAGGATATTGAATATCAAGGTTACGCAGTTTTTCTTTCATCCCATATTGATGAATAGCGGCAATGGCGGCGGCTGACGGCGCAAAGAAAATAGCGGCTTCATTGTCGCCGGCAAATATTCGCATATAGCGTGCTGTTGCTAATTTTTTAAACATCCGCGCTTGCTTACTCTTACCTTTGATTTTAACTCGGTCTTTTTTTACAGAGATAAATCGCTGGATATCCCCTTTTCTAAATGAACGCTGCGCCCCTTTGTCCACGTCAAATCCGGTAATGGTTTGCCTACCTTGGCGCCAGTTTTTAAGATTACGTTGCTGGCCTCGCCAGATAAAACGCATCTCACGCTGAACAGTAATAAACTGGGCTTTTCGCTGAGTAAATGGGCTACCATCAGGGTTTTTCTGCTCTCGAATACGTTTGATTTGTCGCTTTCGTAAATCGCGAACTAATACCCGAGAGAGTTTTTTCCTCTCTGCTGTTGAGGCTCTCGCTAAAAGCCCCGCAATTTCACTGTTTAACTCAGTCAGCGCATCATCCATACAACGAATTCCAGTCATAAGTTGGATCGGCTGGCTCGTTGACAGCTTCAACGTGATACTTGCCCTCTTTCATCGCAACAATCACACGCTCTGTCAGTTTTAAATCAATGCTGATATTGGCA
This sequence comes from Providencia sp. NPDC089933, assembly GCF_049545585.1. Taxonomy (NCBI): domain Bacteria; kingdom Pseudomonadati; phylum Pseudomonadota; class Gammaproteobacteria; order Enterobacterales; family Morganellaceae; genus Providencia; species Providencia sp. NPDC089933. Next base: position 104,265 of record NZ_JBMWDT010000001.1, on the reverse strand, counting down.
CTTTGACTATTGAGAATATCCGCTTCAAAACGAATACCGGTAGCCCGTTTATCAGGATTCGCGAGAATATCGGGCTGATGCTCTTTTAGCCATTCCAGCACCACGGCAAAAATAATATTTTGGTCATCAGGAAATGCCTCAATAATAATATTCAAGCTGTAGTTGTACTCGTAAGACAACGAGGGTTCGTAGGTGGCAATAATGCTGCCATCATCAACAAACAGATAGAGTTTTTCTGGGTTATCTTTTAGGTAGGGTATTTTTTGGCACAGCCGGTCTTTAATGCTGTTGAGCTTTTTCATTCTGACGCGCCTCCTCCGCCTGCTCTATCGCCATCAATTGTGTATTAGCCTGTTCGATATCGGTCAGTAACGCATCCACCCATACGGGTAAATCACAATAGGTTAGCGCCCTTCCGGCAGTGATGGCGGAATCGGCTGGGTCAGCGTTTTTGGTATCGGTACGCATTGCGATTCCACGTAATCGATACGTGTTGTTGAGCAGCCGGTCAGCAATGCCACGAGGCACAGGCAGATCACAGGTGGGGTCTTTTTGAATAATCGCTTTATATTCAATTTTTCTTTCCTCGGATGCAGCTCGTTGGTGTAATCCGTTTGATGAGGCACTTGATGCGATTTGATTAAAGCGCTGAAATTGAAATGATTTATCAACAATCATTTTATTTTGCAGCGCAATCGTGTGGTTTTTCTGCTCGTTATCAGTTTCCAGCCGCTTACGTAAAGCATCACTTTTATCCAAAGCAAAAGTGAGGCAGCCAATAATCATGATGCTGGCAACTGCTAATATAAGCGGCGTTTTACTCATAATAGGCTGTACGCTTTTTCAAACATGGCGTCATTGTATGGCTGTGAACCATTCTCATGCCGAATAATCGCCTTTGCTAACTTAATCACTGTCGCTTTATCACGAGGATCAATCACTTCATTCGTGGTGACGCCCAACATTTTTGCTACCCCATTGATATAGTTTTGCGTGACGTTCTCATTAGGCGGCGCCCAGCGGCTAATCATTTTACTGACCGTGTTAAATCCTTTTTTATGGTAGGTGCTCAATAATTTCATTAATGCACGGATGCCATACTCTGGGCTTTCGAAGCGGCAAAAACGCGGCTCGATAGCTTTATCCATTGGCAATTGCCCTTGCCATTTATTCGCAGGGTTATAATCAATATTTCCTGGGTTATTATTTCGAATTCCGCGTGTCACTTATTTATCTCCTAACCGCTTATTAATCATTCGGTGTGCAATCTCACGAATTTTTTCCACACCTAAAAAGCCAATCGCACCGCCAATCATGCCGGATGCACTATTTGGAAAACCAATAAACTCAGCACCGCTAAGCGCTGCCCATGATAACGCGCCACATAATAGGCATTCGGCCCACTTATTTTTTCGCGTATCCCCGTCATAAATCAGGCAGGCATAGCGAATAAAAATTGCCAATGCTACGCTGGATAATTGCGGTAATGCGTTTTTGACCATTTCGAAAATTTCTGCAAAGTGTTCTTTCATCGTTTTCATACCATCCCCCTATTGAGGGTGTTGTTAATCCCAAAGTTGGATCATGGCTTTTTTGGGCTGCTCGGTGATATCGGGTAATTCAACTGTTACCCCATGCGTTAATATTGGGCCCATATCAGCAAGGTTTGGGTTAAGCTCTAAAGCTTGCTCAACCACTCCGGCTGTCTGCCCCAACACCCTAAAGCACAGGGCATCCAATGTTTCGCCTTGCAACGCCATCACTTTCATATCAACTCAACAATATTGTGTGATTCACCCTTGATGCGCTGAATTGCCCATTGCACATCACGCCATAATTCATCAATCGTGGTACCTAAACCCTCGGCTTTTTTCTCACCACTGTTAGTGGTATCTACATCGCGGTAACGTTCGGTCAAATTGGCTTTCGTTTGGCTGTAAACCGCACGACGATAGAGCAATACCAATTCACTCTCTGCATTCACAAATTCAGCCGGAATTTTATCCATTGACGCATAGCCCTTTTCAATCTGGCTTTGTCGCCAAGCGGATAACTCCCGATTGATTTCAATGATGGCGTTAGTGATGGCATGCTTGAGGCGCTCTGGCGTCAGCTTTCCATCTGTCAGCATGGATTTTTGATAATCCAGTGCATGGATATCAGGAAAGAAATCGCCACTGTGAAAAACTTCATCAGTGATGTTTAGTGATTGTGAGGAAGTAAAATCCATACATTGCCTCTAAATAGGTGGGCGGTGGACAAAAGGAGTTAAATCACATTATTCCTTTGTGCCGCCCTAGCGCGGTGGCTCGTTCAGTTGTTCCGTGTTGTTCTCTTGCTGCTTTTCTAAGTATTTCTCAAGCTGACGCAAGTCTTGCTTCACACCAACACGGTCATTTAATTCCAATGCTCTCAACCATGAGCAGGTTGCGGGTTGAGGTTGATTATTGTCTCGCTGGGCATAGCCTAACCACTTATAAAGATTTGCACGGACTTGGTCTGGCATATCTTCATCAATCGTTAGCGTCATGGTTCGAGTAAGGACGTCCAACGGCATCGGGGTTTTAGCGGCGTATTGCTTTTCAGCCTGATCAGCAATCTCTTCCGCAATAGCACAGCCCGTTGTGCGGGTGTGCTTATCGGGCATATTGAGGTTATAACGCAAAGCGTAGTCGGCAATATCTAATGCCCCGTGATAATCACCAGCATCAATACGCCACAACATCACCCGCATCGTGACATCATCTTGCTGACCTTTACCGCTCGCCAAAATACCAGCAACCCAAGGCGCATAATTAGGCAGCATTTCCCGTTTAACACTCGCTTTACGCTCAAAAGACTGGATGCGTTTTAACCGACGGCGGTCAGCATTCATCATCAGTGTCATTTGTGTGTAAGCCGTTCCCGTTTGCATAATCGGATCGCGCTGTTGCGCGTCCTTTTCTGCGCCCATACGGATAACGTGCCGACGGAAAATACTGCTGCTCATTACTCGCCGCCCTCGCCCTTATCAGCTTCTGGGGCTTTTGCTGGCGCATTCACCATTTCGATATTTTCAATCAGCGCAACACCGCGATAATCTTCAACTACGTAGGCTTCATTGACCGATTCGTAGTTTTCGATTTGGTCACGCTTTGGATTGTCCAATATATGGCGGCGGCGAGTTTCGTTCTGCCAGTAAATTGACAAGTTATCGAGACGGGTGATCAGAAGTGCGTTATCAGGGAAATACGGGGCGCGAACGGCTTGCAAGCCGCCAATGCGTTTTTGGCTGATGATCATATCTGCCGCGAGTTTTTCGCTGTTTTCCTGCTCTTTATTGACTAGCGGGAAATACTTATCACTGAGTAACTTACGACCACAAATCACTACGATATCAGTATCATCTTGATATTCTTCATCAATCAGATCATCAACCGCGCTCATCACCAAAGCGTCAAGGTTATGGAAATCACCATCAACCCCGACGCGGATTGTCGCAGAAATCACGTTCCCGTCGGCATCTTTGACATCACTGACCACATGTTCTGGCGCGTCATTTCGCACTTTTTGCAGCCAGCCGATATTGACGTCTTGCAGTAATTTATTCACTTCACGATTAGAGTCTTTCGCGCGGCTGGTACCGTTAAAACCAATCATGATACGGTCAAGCGCTTGACGACGAATAATCGCGTTACGAATACGTAACTGGAAGTCTTTAAACTTCGCCCATAAATCTAATTTTTTATACGAAATAGACGTATCAAAGTTGGTTTGCTCACACTTATATGTCACTTCATTCAGTGCGCTTGGATCTGTTGGCTGACGGTCTTTTTTCGTCGTATCCGTTGTACCGGCTACGGTTGAACCTACGCCAAGCCCAATGACAGAGCCAGACTGCTCATCAACAGGAACCACGTTTACCATGGTTAAAAATGCCGCGCTTTGCTGAATGTTATCTTCTAGCGTTTGGGCAATAGACGGATTCACTTCAACTTTGCTGGATAACGCCTCCACTTCAACATCAAACAGCGACGCTAACTGAGTGAGAAAGGCATTAAATTGAAATCGGGTATGTTTTTTCATGTTTGCTCTCAAATTTGTAGGGCTAATTAGCAATCCGTCAGGAATTCAGGGGCAGTCGAGCCGTTATCACCCAACGACTGTGGTCGATTTACATTGCTTCCATCCGTTTGTTTGAGCGTGGCTTTTAGCTCATTCAGCTCATTACGTAGCTCACTGACTTCATGCATTTCGCTTTCGTAAGCGCTTAATTTTGTTTTGGCTTCATTCAGCTCTAAACGCACGGCATCAATCGTTTGAGCGCACAGCTCAACGCTTTTATCGACATCAGAAAAACGAGCATCGTCTTTCTTGCTTTTTCCTCGCAACATTTCGGTTACGCGAGAAAATAATGACGGGGTTTCCGGCTTTTCTTCATCGAATTCAAACAGGGTTTCTTCCGCAAGCGTGAACACGTTCTCTTGAGATTGCTTACGACCAGATAGCGGGTTAACACTGTTGGTTGCGCTAAATTGCAGCATTTCAGTGCCAAGGCTGGCAGGGTTATCGGTTACTGCTAAACCAACAAGGTAGGCTTCGCCGGTGTCTGCGAACTTCGGGTTAATTTCCACTGAGGTATACACTTTCTGACGCTTTTTATTCATTTCGATCAAGTCGTCAGTTGGCAGTAACGTGGCATACAAGCCCAGCTTGCCTTTTAGCGCACCCTCTTTAATTTCTTCGGTATAAACAGACTCCACATCACCAAAACGCGGCATCCATTCATACTTTAAGTGTTCAGAGTTAATGCGAGCACCATACACGCTGGGATCGTAATTTTTTTCGATATCAGTTAGCCAAGAACGCTGTACCGTGCGCCCATCTGTCGTGGCACCCTCAACACAAATTCGCACTGGCTTGGTTTTTTTCGTCATGCAAATGACTCCATCAGCAACAAAACGGGATTGTCAGAATATTTTTCAAAAATAAGTGGCTTATAGGTTTCAGTGTTTACATCAAGGAGACAACGGATCGCTGTTGTATGAAAGGCAGGTACAACACAACGCCAGCGCGCGCGAGGATTGCGCTCAGTAATCTGGCTGCATGAATACATTACATGATTTTGAACCCCGCAAACGCGCGATGCACCTTTATTTCAGTGGGCACCGTATTGCGCGTATTGCCGAAATTTTAAAAGAAAAGTCATCCACGATTCATAGCTGGAAACGGCGCGATAAGTGGGATGAGATCACGCCAATTGAACGTGTCGAAATGACGCTTGAAATGCGGCTTTGCACACTCCTTGAGAAAGACAATAAAGAGGGAAAAGACTTCAAAGAAATCGACTTACTTTACCGCCAAGTTGAGCGACACGCCAAAATCCACAAATACCAGAACGGCGGTAATGAAGTTGATTTAAATCCGAAGTTGGCCAACCGCAATGCCGGCGAACGCCGCCCACCCGATAAAAATGTATTTAGCGAAGAACAAATTGAGCGATTAGAAGAAATCTTTCGTGAAAACATGTTCGGCTATCAAAAGGTTTGGTATGGCGCCGGCAATCAATATCGAATTCGCGACATTCTCAAATCCCGACAAATCGGAGCAACGTATTTTTTTGCACGAGAAGCTTTCATTGATGCACTGACTACGGGGCGAAATCAAATCTTTCTATCAGCAAGTAAGGCACAAGCCCACGTTTTTAAAGGCTACATCATTGAGATGGCGCGTGAAGTTGATGTGGACTTGAAAGGTGACCCCATTGTTTTATCAAACGGGGCAACCCTCTATTTTCTCGGTACCAACGCAAAAACGGCCCAGAGTTATCACGGCAATTTATACCTTGATGAATTCTTTTGGATACCCAAATTTCAAGAATTGCGGAAAGTTGCCAGCGGCATGGCACTCCACAAAAAATGGCGTCAAACCTATTTCTCTACTCCATCAAGCCTGACGCACAGTGCTTATCCGTTCTGGTCTGGAAAATTATTCAACCGAGGACGCGCTAAAGCTGACCGTATCGATATAGACGTCAGTCATGCAGCTCTCGCCACTGGCAGGCTATGTGAGGATGGGCAATGGCGTCAAATCGTCACTGTTGAGGACGCTATCAAGGGGGGATGTGACTTATTTGATATCAACCAATTGAGGCTGGAATACAGCCCCGATGAATATCAAAACTTGCTGATGTGTGAGTTTGTCGATGATATCGCGTCGATTTTCTCACTGGAACTGATGCAACGATGCATGGTTGATAGTTGGGAAGTTTGGGAAGATTTCCAGCCTGAAATGTATCGTCCTTATGGCTATCGCTCGGTTTGGATTGGGTACGATCCCGCCAAGGGTACCGAAAATGGTGACAGCGCCGGTTGCGTTGTGATTGCTCCGCCATCCATGATGGGTGGGGCCTTTCGCATATTAGAGCGCCATCAATGGCGCGGTATGGATTTTCGCGCCCAAGCGGAAGCCATCAAGCAACTGACTGAACGCTATAACGTCGAATATATCGGCATTGATTCCACCGGTATTGGCCACGGTGTTTATCAATCCGTTTTAGAGTTTTTCCCGCAAGCCCGTGAGTTTGTCTATAACCCCGCCATGAAAAACGCCTTAGTGCTTAAAGCATGGGATGTGATCAACAGCGGCCGGTTAGAGTTCGATGCCGGTGACACTGACATTATTCAATCATTTATGGCCATTCGCCGTTCAACTACGGCCAGCGGTAACCGACCGACCTATGAAGCCAGCCGCAGTGAAGATGCCAGCCATGCTGACTTAGCATGGGCAGCAATGCATGCCTTATTCAATGAACCGATCACCGGTGACAGCACTCAACACCATAATATTGTGGAGCTATACTAATGAGCCGTAAAAACCGTAACAATCGTAATAAAACTCAAAATACCAGTGGCGTTGAAGCGTTCACGTTTGGTGAACCGATTTCCGTTCTCGACAGTCGTGAAATTTATGATTATCTGGAATGTGTCAAAATGGAGCATTGGTATGAGCCACCAATGAATTTCAATGGACTATCGAAAGCGTTCCGTGCGGCGCCACATCATAGCAGCGCGATTTTTGTTAAGCGCAATATTCTGACCAGTACCTTTAAGCCACATACATTACTTAATCGACAGGCCTTTGATAGCTTTGCGCTCGACTTCTTGATGTTTGGTAATGCCTATTTGGAAGAACGAAAAAATCTATTAGGTGGCTTACTGAGATTTAAGCATATTCCCGCAAAATATACCCGCCGTGGCATTGATGACAATCAATACTGGTTTGCTAAATATGGTTATGAAAGTGAGCCTTATCCCTTTCAGCAAGGCTGTGTGTTTCACTTGATTGAGCCTGATATCAACCAAGAGTTATATGGCTTACCTGAATATCTTGCCGCCCTACCCTCAACCTTACTAAATGAGTCTGCCACGTTATTTCGCCGCCGGTATTATCTCAATGGGAGCCATGCCGGTTACATCATGTATATCAGCGATTCGTCTCAGTCTCCGACCGACATTGAAAATATTCGCAATGCAGTAAGAAGTAGTCGCGGCCCCGGCAATTTCCGTAACTTGTTCTTGTATGCCCCGAACGGAAAGAAAGACGGCATTCAAGTTATGCCTCTGAGTGAAGTCGCTGCGAAAGATGAATTTCTAAATATTAAAAATGTCAGCCGTGATGATATGCTCGCTGCACATCGGGTACCGCCACAAATGATGGGGATCATTCCACAGAATACCGGTGGCTTTGGTGATGTTGAGAAAGCGGCTAAGGTATTTGTTCGCAATGAACTCATTCCACTGCAAGCCAAGATGAAACAGTTAAATGATTGGTGTGGTGAAGAAGTTATTCAGTTTGAGCCGTACCGGCTGGATGATGATAACGAATAGATTATCTCAAAATTAAACATGGTACCGCCTTAATGGCGGTATTTTTTCGCCATTAAGCATGTGATCTCGATGGTTTAAATAATAATAAGCCCCACACTATTATATCAAAACCACCACACCAAGACGAATCAACCTAATTTCATCCCTGCCAAACCGATGCCTAGCCGTCCTGTAATCCATTCTGAGGCGACCTAAAATAATTGCTATCTAGCTATAGATATTTGAATTTAACGCCGCTATAGCTCGGAGAATTTGCGGACAGATTATTAACAATAAACATGTCACCGCGCAATCGTAGCCCCGCCACGCCTGCCCACTAAATAGGTCGGTTTTCATGCACCTGCAAAAGGTCGTCAAAACCGCGCCAGTGGTGGCGCTTCGTGCTGGTAATGACCCTTTTTTTGAACTTGCGAATTTTGGCGAGAAATTGCACATTTAACAAATAGTTTCTTGAAAGAAAAACTATATTAAAGAATGTGTTATCTCTTAGAGAGTAGTCTGATTATAAATATTGCAATTTAGGCTGTGAATTTTAATATAAAAAAGAGTTGCCTGAGGGGAAACTTTTGTATATGATACGAAACATGGTCAAACGAGTTCGTTTGCACTTTGCTCTTTAAAAACCTTAGTGGACGGTAAGGACTAGTAAAGCAGTCATCTATATTTTCATCACAATATGGAATCCCCCCCCTCCCTTTACGTATGACGTACGATGTAGCTAAACGAGTTAAGAAATCGGCGGCTCATAGTAGGCATAATTGGCATTGTTTAATGCGAAAGTAATGGCAGGTATCTGAAATATTTCAGTGGGTATTGGCTGGTGTTATCTACGATGTGCAACACGATCCACAAAACATCTATGGCAGGGGATGCAAAAGCATCGTGTTGTAATAATGTTAATGAGGTTTTTATGAACAATATTTTGGACGCTTTAAAACGCGTACGTAATGAGAGCAAACACATCGTAGATAAAAGTACATTAGATGAATTAGACAAAGCTATTAAGTCTATTGAAGAAGAGATTGAAGATAAGAATAGTGGTAAACCACCTTTTAAGGTTATTTCCTATGCTGTAAAAATACTTTCATTAATTAAGTATTTGACTAGCGATTCTTCCGATTAATCTCATAGTAAGGAGACTATTATGCTTTTTATAACTCAAAAGATGACTACACCAGCCATATTAATCCCATCATAGAGTAGAGGTGAACATGCTTAATATCGGTCTTGCAATGAAACAATGCAGGGACGCGAAAAATTTAACTTTACAAGAAATGGCAGAAAAATCAGGCTTAACGAAGTCTTATCTATCAAGAATTGAAAATTCACAAAGAGATCCAACTATTTCTGCTTTAGAAAAAATATCACTCGCATTAGATATCCCCCTGAATATACTTATATTGCTATCTGAAGTTGAAGATGAAAAAGATAATCGTTTTAATGACATTAATGAGATATTAAAGTCAACTATCATGGATGTCCTTCATAATGGAAAAAAATTGGAGTTATAATAATAGAAGCCTAGCAAAAAAATCCTCTTTATTAAAATTATTAGGTATAAATGAAAATGAATTACTATATGTAATTAATAACAAGTCATTGTTTTATATAGAAAACAAACCAAAGAAAGGAAAAAATGGTAAAATAAGAATTACTTTTAAAGTCATCGGTTTGTTAAAAAAAATACAGAAAAATATAAAAGATAAAATACTACAAAATATTTCTCTTCCAAACTGTATTGTCGGTGGAGTTAAAGGGAATTCATATTTATCCGAATGTAAGGAACATACAAGCCAGAATATTATAATATCAGAAGATATTAAAGACTTTTATCCAACCATCTCTCAACCAATAATCAAAGATGCCTTACAGTACTATTTTAATTTTGGTCCCGAAGTTTCTACTATACTATCTGAATTAGTTACATTTAATGATGGTTTAGTTCAAGGTAGCTCATTAAGTACAGATATCGCTAATATTATTTTTTTAGAAAAAGAAAACTTTGTTTTCCATGAATTAAGCCGGTTAGGTTGCACTTATAGTAGATATATTGACGACATTACAATTAGTTGTGATAGAGAGTTATCTAATGAAGATATAACTAGAATTAAAGTTCTTGTATATGGAATGATTAGAAGCAAAGGGCTTTTAGTTAATAAACAGAAGTCTCATATCATGAGGTCTGGTGATAGAAAAATAGTACATAATGTAAAGGTAAACAACGCTATTAAACCACTTGATAAAAGAAAAAGTGCATTAAGAATGGAGGTTTTTATTTTTGAAAAAAAAGTACAAGACTCTATAGATATACTAGATATATTAAAAACATATAAAAGAATTAAAGGTTTAATAAATACATTAAAGCAACAAGGAGATAAAAATACAGAAAAATATATTTCTAGTTTAAGTGATAAATTAAAGTTAATTGATAGTACAAAAGCTAAAAAAACTATACGAAGTGAAATAAGAAAATGCAAATCGCTACCTGAATTACAAAAAATAAAATCAAAATTAATAGTTTTATCTAAAGTAAACGCATCTTTCAAGGTTATTTTAGACTCAGAGTACAAAACAAAAAAGTTCAAGTTAGTTAGTAAAAAATAAATGTTTCTAGTATAAACTATTTGAAATTTTGTTGTTAATTTCGAGCTAATAAAAATAATCTATTCACTATCAATTCTATGTATAGTCATCATCTTTGATGGCTATACATTTAATAAACGTGTTGGACATATTTTCTGCTGGCATATTAGCCTCTATTTTTTATAAAAATTTCCATTTCTCGTCTTAATGTGCTTTCCTCTTCATTAAATTCAATGTCTGAAATCTGCCTTTGTTGGTTTTTCTGTGATATTTCGCTGTCTAACGCGTTCTCAGCATCCGTTTCTATAAACGCAAAACCGTATTCTCTTATGTTTGATGCATCGCCAGAGCCATGCTCTGGCTCGTAAAATTGCACATATTACAGATTGGACGTGATTTGCGATCTACAATTATTGACAGAACTCCAAGTAAAGCAGTAAATAAGTTAAGAAACGTTCGTTTATTAGCTTGGAGAGAAGAGTATGTATTTCCTAAAAATTAGAATCACAAAACTTGATTTGAACCTTTTTTTGATGGCGCTAGGAATAATCCTGTCATTGTATTTTCATATTTCTACACAAAATAATATCGCAAATAGAGATAAACAAAATATAGAAAACGAAAAGGATAACATAAGGACTATGTTTGCATATGAAATATCATATAACCAATCAAATCTGAGGCTTTTAAATAGCACAAAGACAGCAGGATTTAATTATGATGCTTGTCAAGATGAAGCTTGTGAGCCTAGTGCAGTAGAACTTAACGCCTTTGCTAACATACGATTAAACATTTTAAATACATTAAGAGATGATGTATATACTATTTACCTACCCAAAATATATCTTCTTGACCAGAACGAAGTATCCTTAATAATGAATTATTATTATAGCCAAAAAAGTTTACTAAAAAACTCAAGAGATATTCAACTAGAACTAGGTCAGAATAGAAATAATAAAGAATGGCTTGAACAGAACACATACATCCTTAACAGCGCTTTTGAAGATGAATACTCATTAGGTGAAGAAATATTACGAATGTATAAAACTCATGCTCCTAAAGAAGCATTAGATAAGCTTTAATATTTTATAGAGCAACACTCTGAAAGCCATAGATGTAATTTTTCAGAGTGTAATTATTTTTGTCAAATATAATGCCCCCTTCGGAAACTGGTTACAACGGTTACACTCCACCAAAACAACCTCTAACCCACTGATTATAAAAAACTCCGTTGTAACTTTTTACTGGTTACAACGAGTTACAAAACAGGGGCTAAAAAGTTACACCCTTATAAAACAATGAGTTATGGATTTAATTTGTAACCTCTCAAAACGGTTACAAGTAACCGCAAAGTAACCCATTTGTAACCTTTTACTATTCCTATATTTCTATCTATTATCAATAAGATATAAAACTATTTTAATTTTGTAACCATTGTAACCGCTTTCCGAGCCCCTCCCACAAATTCTCTATTTATATAAAAGACACTTAATAATGCTTACTTATTGCACAACCTCTTATTCTTTCTCTTGTTTGTCATTCTGAGTATTTATGATATTTGCCTGATATCTTTCTACAGATAAAAGAAAGGCTGCACATTGGCAGCCTATAGATGAAGGAATGAGAAACTAACTCTCACTGTTTTCCTGAAACACCCAGCACTTAATCACTTCGGGCTTCTTAAGTTGACTCCCCACCGCAAGCGAACTATTAAACTGGCTGTTCACCACGCTTCGTACCGTCTTAACGCCCACAAATTTACGCATGCGCCCTGACTTCAATAAGTTCTTAATTTCAGTATTCAATTGCATAGATTGGCGGTGTTCACTCGCTACCTGCGCGATATGGTTAAAGTTCACAGCATAAACGCCCTGCTCAATGCTGTGATTCACACCAAACGCCTCATTATCTTGCAGGTAGTCAAACATATCCCAAAATTCCATCACTGGCGGCTGGTCAAGTTGGATCGCCTGAACACGTTGTTTAGCTAACTCAATAATAAAGTCACGAGTCTGACGAATATGTGCCGCTTTTACGGGTAAAACTAACGCTAACGTTTCCAATAATGCAATTAACTGTGCATGGTTTTTGGCGATCCGTTCATGGTTAATCGCCTTATCGGCAAATAACTGCGCCTGTAAGCCATCTACGCGCTCATTGTATTGCTTTAATATCGCCGCTTCTTTCATCAATACCGTAGGCAGAAAACCGGATAATTTTTCAATGGGATAACGCTCAAGGGCAATGGCCGCATAACGAGTTTCGACGCTCTGCTCTGCTTTATCGGTATAAAGATGAATAATCCGTTCTAAAACGGCGCGTGACGCGTTTATCTCTGCGTTCTGTGCAATCACAATGCTGCCTTTAAATAACGGTTCGTAGGTCTCATTGCCGCTATTTTTAACGCCTAATGAACGCGTCGCACGGCCGTTATACAGTGATTTTAACTCTTCCCAATCAAAGGCTTTCAGCTTTGCGTTATCTTGCACGCGATCACTTTCAATTAAACACACAGGTAAATTACTAATCTGCGAAAAATTTCGTCCTCGAGCTGCGGCACTGGATTTTGACGCATCGAATCCCTCGTAATCGGCACGACCACATAAGCGCCATAAAAATTCAATTAAGGTACTTTTACCCGAACCGGGCTCACCGCAAATTTCTAAAAATGGATAGCTTTTATGGGTCTTACGTATCTGCTCTGCGAAGAATGAACCCACCCAAAACGCCAGCACCACATAGCCTTTAGTACCAAACGCCTCCCAAAGTGAGCTTAACCAACTGGTATCAAATTCGCTAAAATCGGTATTAATGGCCAATGATGGGCTAAGGCTTAACGTCTTGATATCCAACTTATTGAGAGAGAAATAATCCTCCTCATTTAGCGTAAAACACTTACCATCCTGCACCGCAACATCATTAAACACATACACGCCATACTCTTTGTTATAACCCACATAATTTTGCGTGATCACCTCTTTAATATCCGGTAAGGCTTGTTTGCAAATGCGGTCCAATTGCAAAGTCGTGCCGGTATAAACCGCCCCTTTGGCCACATGCAATAAACGCTTCTTGAATTCACTGGCACTGGTTAATTGTGAGGCGGTAAACGTGGCTTTAACTTGTGGCTGGCGAGGAAAATCGACGCGCATGTAATACCATGATTCATCAGTTTCAACAGACTTTTGGAAATATAGCGGAGTGGGATAACAATTGGCGATTTCAACTACCGTACCGGACTCTTTCACCGCTTTTTGTCGGGCTTCATCTTCATCTAAATCCGGCTCGGCATCATGGATACGCTCAATGGTTTTCATCATTTTATCGATATCCAACTTAAACCAATACAACCGGTTATCGTGTTGAAAATCGAACTCTGAGCGCTCCGTCCAGTTAAACATTAAACGCGCTTTTTCAAACGCGGTTGAAGCTAACAGTAACTTGCCATAATAGCGATAACGAGCGATATCGCGTTCAGTTAACTTGCCTTTCATGTGCAAGTCATTCCAATCATTGCCAGTATCAATTTCAGCCGGTCTGGCGGCAGTAGAGCGCCATCCATCTTCTTGGCTACGGGCAACAAACTTTTTCATGGCGCGTTCGCCGGCTGCGCCATTATCTAATGCCCAAACTAACAACGGCTTTTTATTGTTGCCTAGCGCAGCTCTCAGCGCATTCAAAGCAACTTCAGGGTAATTATGACAAGTCATTAGAGAGACTGCAGGAATACCATTTTGAATCAAACTGAGTGCATCAAAAATACCTTCAGTTAGCCAAATCTCTTTGGCTTGCGTTAAATCCTGTTGTGGCAGTGTCCACCAATGCCCTTTATAGGAACCAAAGAAGTTAGCTTTGCGATCAAATCGTGACGGTCTATCAATAATCCGTTCCCAATAAGCGCCCTCCGGTAACGAAAATTTAATCGTTGCCGCCCCTAACCCGTTAGCATGATAACTAGACTCAGAATACAGCCCCTTTAATGGTGCAACATCTAGCCCTCGTGCGTGCTGTAAATAAGCATCTGCGGCTGCATTCGGGGCTTGTTGCGTCTTGGGATAGTGCGCTGACCAGTCATCAAATATATCAGGGTAGATTTCTTTAACAATCAGCTCAGCGCCACATTTATTTTCACGGCCACAACGCAACACAAACGGCATTTCAATGGAGGTAAATAGCTCTTTTTTCTTGCAACTTGGGCATACACCTTGGCGCAAATAACCGTTTTGCTCTTTGAATTGAAAGTCGTGTACGAGGCGAGGTAATAACGACTGAATATGATATGATTTCATGTGATAACCTTAGAGCACACAATCCACGTCCATCCCGCAGGTTGTGTGCTTTTTATTTGCTTACAGAAAATGATTTCTCATACGCTGTGGTAATGTTTTTCTTTCATTTCAAACAGAATTTGGCAGTCAATACACAAGGTACAACCAATAACCGCTTGGCGACGGGCTTCTGGTATTGGGTGATCACAATTCTCACATTCAAACGCGGATACACTATTGGCTGGCTTTCTTGCCGCTTCAATATGTTGTTCCAGCACTAATGCGGCATGGTCATTGGCACGGTCGATAACATCAGACATAGTTAAGATCCCCCGCTTGTGACTCGAATTTATCCGCTTCATCAATCAATAATTGATGAGCTTGCGCGTAATCTAATTGCTCTATTAATACTTTGTCGGCTAATTGACGTTGACGATCAGCAAAACGATTCATTAATGATTTACGCTCATCTTCCCGATTGGCTTTTATATTTTCAGCAACGGGAGTAAATATAGGGTCTGGAATATTTCTCATTTTAAAACCTCATTTTTAGGTAATAAAAATCCCTGACCGATAAAGGTCATTATTTAATAATTTGATTGTTTAATTGCTATCTAGCTGATTTTCTTAAAATTCAATCGTTGATAAAAAGGAACTTAATCAATACATTCACGACTGCACCATAATTTATCGATATAATCAGTAGCCTCAGACATCGAATCAAATAACCCAAACGAACTTTCATCACGCTGAACGTTAAATCGAGTTATCGGATTCATTGCTTTAGCTGGTAGCTTAATGATTTGAAAATCACGATACTTAAAGCTATGGGTTGAGGTTTGTTCAAATTGCATATTACAGTCCTATCCAAAGTAACCAAGCATCGCGCTGTTCTTTAGGCCTATTTTGAAAAGCATCACGCATCGCTCGGTTAAATTCAGGAATATAAACCCAGTTTTCACCGCGTGTTTTAACATCGCCTTTGCTGTCTGGATTCTGCCAAACCACTAATGGCAACTTTTTATTGTCTACCATCGCTTTTACTGCCGATTCAGATTTACCTATTAATTCAGCAAATTTTGGGTACGTTACCGCATCAACTGGGTAATAAACCTGCATATAACCTTCGGTGTTTAGTTCGCTCATGTGTCATAATCTCCCGCAATATTTGCTTATTACTACTTACTTTTGTTTCTGTAAGCTGTAGTAACCATCGTTAACGTTCTAAATTTAGAACCAAAAATAGTTCTTTGGAGAGAACTATGTCAATAGATTACTCACAAAAATTATTAGCTATTAGGAAAGCTGAAAAATTAACGCAACAACAATTCGCTGATTTGACTGGAATATCATTAAGTTCCATAAAAAAATATGAAACAGGTCATCAGCCAGCCGGAGCATCAACAATGGAGGCTGTTATTAATAACCAACAATTTAAGAAATACACACTATGGTTAGCTATTGGTGAAACATCAGAATCAATAGGACAAATTAGCCCGACTCTCTCCCCTGATGGGCAAAACAACAAAACCTTATCCCACTCAGATCGGAAAACTGGCTAGGTTTACATTTTGAATTCATAGATTGGATTGATAACCAATCACTTTGCCATGTCGAGGAGGCATCACATGCCTATTAAAAAACTCGATGATGGTCGTTACTTAGTGGACATGAGACCGACTGGCCGAAACGGAAAACGGATCAGAAAGGTATTTAATAAAAAGACTGAAGCGATTGCCTTTGAAAGATATACACAAGCACATTCAGGAAAGGCAGACGACACAATTGACAGAAGAAAATTAAGTGAGTTGTTCGAATTATGGTGGACTTATCATGGTATTACTCTAAAAAATGCAGATATTGAATATCGGCAATTAAGAAATACCATTTCAGATTTAGGTGACCCCCAGTTAAACCGCTTCAATAAATTAGTATTATTGGAGTACAGAAGTAAAAGGCTTAAAAATGGTGTTAGTGCAGCGACTATAAATCGTGATTTATACCGATTATCAGGAATGTTGTCTGCATTAACTAAGTTGGAGTTTTTTAACGGCACTAATCCAATTAAAGGGTTACCTACACTGAAAGAGCAACGGTCAGAAATGACTTTTCTGACCCATGATGAGATCAAAAAGTTGCTAAACACATTAACGGGTGATTACAAATTAATTGCTCTGTTATGTTTAAGCACTGGAGCAAGATGGGCGGAAGCTGCGACACTAAAAAGTGAGCAAGTAATTAATGGTCGTGTGACGTTCCTAGAAACCAAAAACGGAAAATCTAGAACAGTCCCTATATCTCAAGAGTTAGAAAAGCTTTTGAAAACTAAACCATCAGGCTCACTATTTAACATTGTCTATAACACATTTAGGCAAAAAATGAGAAAAGTGAAAACTGACTTACCGCATGGGCAAGCTACCCATATATTGCGTCATACCTTTGCAAGCCATTTCATGATGAATGGAGGAAATATTGTAGCGTTACAACAAATTCTTGGTCATGCCAGCATACAACAAACAATGACGTATGCGCATTTATCACCAGATTATATGCAGTTCGCTATTACATTAAATCCATTGAGAGGAGGGGTAGACCTTTAGCATCTGTTAGCGTTTCAAGTGTCCACATGCTGTCCACACTTAAACGATAATATGTTGCCTACAGCTGCTTAACTTATTTTTTAACATGTTGATTCTAAATGGATTTAGTTTCAACGTTTTGATTTAAAAGCTTCTAATTTAACTACCTAACACTGGCATGGTGTTCTTAATCCTATTTAACTCGTTGATAATTTTCTATTTATTCAGATTTCAGCTCATTGATTGAGGCTTTTTAATCTTGGTGGATATTATCGCTGTTATTATGTTAATAAAAAACCCTTTATTTGCAGGGGTATTGTAAATAAAACATCAACAGAAAGTTTTTAATGCCCGACCATTATTCGTTATGTTATAACATATTTATATTTGGCTAATTAGATTATCTTTATGAGACGTTTTTTTCCTTTATATCTATTAATACTGGCTATCTTTGCGCCACACGTTGCAGCGCATCCTCATAGTTTTATTGAGATGCAAATGTCCCTTGAAACCAAACAAAACAAATACTCAGGTATAAGCTATGTTTGGAAGATGGACCCGATGACATCGGCAGATATTGCCTATGAATTGAAAGGGGTTAAACCCGATGACCCACGCTGGAAACAACAAGAAGCCATTATTATGGCTAATATTTTAATGCAAAATTATTTCACTGATTTTTATTATCAAGACAAAAAGGTTAACTTTAAGCGTATCCCTGACAGCTACCATTTAGAAAAAGAGGGGTTTTCATTAGTATTTTTCTTTACAGCTTCATTTATGCAGCCACTACCTATTGCAGATTCACATATCAAAATACAAACTTATGACCCTAGCTTTTATGTCAGTATGACGTATCAAAATAAACAACAAATTACTCTGCCAATTGAATTAGCAGCCAATTGTGATATTGACTTACAAGAAGCCAATATCACTGATTCGATGCGGGCTTACGCATTTTCTTTAGATAAAAGTGATACCCCAGAAGAAGATTTAGCGCTTGGGAAACAGTTTGCACAGCGAGTTGATATTCGATGTCCTTAACCCCCTCATCCTCTGTATACAAAGCAACAAAAACTTTGCTAATCATTGTCTCGTTTAGTTTATTAGCTTTCGCCATTTGGCTAGCGTATCGCTATTGGGGAACATGGTTACAACTGAGTATTGGCTGGCAAAAACAGTTAAACCAAGGTTTATCGGATTTACTACAAGAAACCAGCTCACACCCACTGTATGCTGGAAGTTTGCTAATTGCCGTTAGCTTTTTATACGGTTTTTTACATGCTCTGGGACCTGGCCATGGAAAGCTCATTATCACAACCTATATAGCGACCCAAGGAACTCATTTAAAACAGAGTGTTATCATTAGTTTATTAGCATCGCTCTTACAAGGGGTCGTTGCTATTACGTTAGTTTCTGTCGTGTTAGTGTTATTTCAGCTATCCACCAAACATTTGAATCAGGTCAGCTTATATGCAGAACAATTAAGCTATTTATTTGTCATAATACTTGGCTGTTTTTTATGTATTACTGCTTTACGCCGTTACTGGCAAACACGCCTTTCTAGGGCATTATCACCACTAGTGATAAAAAACCTTAAGCCATTAACACAATCAACCAAGCGAATGATCCAGCCCAACACATTGACACCACACCCCGTTTGTCACTGTGGTCATCAGCACGTCATCCAATCTCACCAAATTCAATCTAGTTTTAAAAGTAAAGTGTTGATTATTCTATCAATGGGGGCACGCCCTTGCTCTGGTGCCATTCTCGTATTATTGTTTTCTTATGTGATTGAAGTATACGCATGGGGAGTTATCGCGGCACTAGCAATGGCGGTTGGTACAGCATTAACCATTTGTTTAATTGCTATTTTTGTTCATTTTATGCGTGATAAAGCTATTCGTTTATCGCGGTTAACAGGAAAACAGCTGTCCCCATATTGGGGAATAGCATTAAAAATTTTTGCCGGTGTTTTCTTTATACTGATGGGGGCTTTGATGCTACAAAGTGTCGGGCTGGAGCAATCTATTTCGCCACTTCTGCGTTAACCCAATAAAAAAGGGAGGGCTCCCCCTCCCAGGCATTTGCCGAAGTTACAGTGTGGTAATCTCACTGTGTTATGCGCAATGTCAACTGCTTAAAACAGATTGCTAATGATGAGACTATGCAGCCCCTCACACACTAGCAACCCTTACTACTTCTTTTAACCAATGAGCTCAATTCGAGCAGGTAAACCTTGACGTACAGAAGCACCCGATACCCAATCTAACCATGTATTGGCGACTTCCCTTGTTGGGTCTGCAAAACCTAAATCGTTTAGATTGATCCCTGAACCATTTGCAGCATTCATTGGCATCGGTTGGTCATCTAAATAATGCTGTTTCGCGCCCATTTCGGTATGACCATAGCCATGTTCAATTGCAAGTACTCCCGGCATCACGCCATCAAGCACACTCACTTGAGCCTCTGCTTGGCCACCCGGTGTGGTAATACGTATCCAATCTCCGTGTTTAACCCCCACTTTTGCGGCATCATCAGGGTGAATAGCAACAAGATTCGTAGGTTTAACATGACGTAAGCGTTCAATTACTGTTGTCGAACTACTCATCACATGGGATTTGAATGACATTAGTTTCAATGGCCATTCTTTTTCTGGGAACACCACATTCACATCGTCACCATTTGCCATACGCGGTGGGTAATATGTAGGGCAACCACTGTAACGTTCACCGGTGATCGCGTGGCGATTAACGGCCACAGTTGGGTTCCAAATTTGTAAGCCTTTTTTCCATTGCGGACCAGTTGCATCGCCATCCCATGCTTTTTCATATGGTGCGAAACGGCCACCTCGCGTAAAGATATAAGCAACACGGCGAACTTCTTCAGGTTTTAGCGTATTGGTGATCGCAGGTAAAATACGTTCTACCCCACTAATTTGGATATCTTCCGAAGCGGCTTCTGGTACTGGTTTTTCACCTAGCCACGCCATATTCGCAGCAACACGTAAATAATAATCTTCCGCTGTATTTAGTGAATGCAGGTTGCCATCCATATCTTCAATCACGTTGTCGCCAAAACCAGGTAACCCCAATTCTTTGGCAACTGCAATACAGAAGCTTTCCATCGATACGGGCTGACCATCTGCCGTTTTGGCGGTACGTGACTCAACAATCGGCCAACGCGCTGTACTCGCTTTAACTTGAACCCCTGACCAAGGAGCGCTAAAACCCCAACTTTCAAAATTATGGGTATCCGGTACGATATAATCTGCCAGCGCAGTGGTTTCATTCATAAAGGCATCAATACCGATAATCAACGGAAGGTGTTTTGGATCTTTCAGTTTTTCTTCCATCACTTGGCGGATACCCGCGATTCCATACACCGGGTTGGTCATATTGGTGATCCAAGCTTTTAATGCATAAGGATACCCCATTAATGCTGATGCCAGCTGCTCAGTGAGTTGCCCTTTAGCAAACGGATACCAAGGTGCTTTTGCAGGATACGGATTTTCCCCTGCCGCAAGGCGCGCTTTGAACTCATCTGATTTTTCATACACTTCATTACTACGCGATAAAACAACGCCTTTTGGTTTTACTTTGCCTTTGTAGCTGGCAATTTTGTAACGTGGACCATCCATTTCACCGTTGAATTTACCGCCCCCAACGGACACACCACCTTTCAAGTTCAAGTTACCAATCAATGCGTTAAGCATAACGACTGACCATGCAGTGTAAAAGCCATTACCGCCCATCATGCCGCCATGAGAAATAACGGCAGCTTTTCTATCATATGACGTTAATGCTCTACCTAATGATTCAATGGTTTTCACTGGAACATGGCAGCGATCGCTATATTCTTGGAGTGTCATACGATTGGCCGCTTCTTTTAAGCATTGGAAGCTCGATTTTACGGTAACTTCACTGCCATCATGCAATGTCACTTGGCGAGTGACAAACAACTCTGCGGCAGGGACTTCACTGGCAAGTTTCAATTCACCAGACGTATCTTGGACGACATAAGCTTTTTCATCGTCGCCTTCGCCAGTAAGATAAGATGAAATTAATAATTTGCCTGCTAATGGGTGAGCATCATCAGTAATGACTAAATGCGTTGAGTTTGTCCAACTTTTCTCCCCCATCGCTTCCATTGATTTCTCACTAGGCACGCTAAGGTACTTGGCATTATAACGCTCATTTTCAATGATCCAGCGGATCATTCCCATGACTAACGCTGCATCAGTTCCGGGTTGTACTGGCACCCAGTGACCATGGTCATTAGCCAGTGTGGTTGTCAGTGGTAGCGCAGGAGAAACCACCACATAGTTAAACGAGTCACGCAGACGTGCTGTCGCTAACTGGCGACCTTGGCGTTTAAATGGGTTACCTGACTGAGCTGGTGAGGTTCCAAGGAATAATGCAAAACGAACGTTATCCCAATCTGGTTTTACGTGCGCATTTTTGTTTAAGTCATCCATTAAAGCACCCGAACCGGCGCGATAAGCAAGACCGCAATAGGAACCGTGGGCACCGAAATTTTTACTGCCAAACGCGTTTTGAGCAAAGCGACGAATAAACCCATCACGCCCGTCGTCCCCTGCGTTAGTTACCAGCAGCTGGTTCGCTTTGGGGCCCAATTTTGGCTGTGCTGGGTCAAGTGGCGTTTCAAGGTCACGAATAGCTCTTAAACCATCAACATGGCCTTCACCAAATAAATCACCGCCTTCAACAACTTCTTTAATTAATTGCTCAAAACTGATGCGTTGCCACTTGCCCTCTCCACGTTTACCAACACGTTTCATTGGTTCTAAAATACGCAGTGGGCTAGTTAAACCTTCCATTAAGGTTGCCCCACGCGCACAAGCGGTTGACCGATGTTCTAGCCCTGATTCCCCGCTCATTTTATTAAATGCAGTTTTCAGCGGCATTCCATAAGGAAAATGCTCTTCGTGTGATAATGGGTGATAAGGGTTACCTGCGATACGTAATACTTCATTTTTAGCGGTATCGACACGGGCACGAATACCACATTGTGTCCAACAACCAAAGCATTGGGTCATTGCAACTACTTGTTCCGGGTTTTCTTGCCAGCCTTTAGTCGCCTGACCTTCTGGTCGCAAAGAGTTGCCATTAATGCGGTCAAGAGTGACTTTACCAGAAGTGCCGTTAACTAGCCCATCGACTGCGCGTTTGGCCACATCTCGGTAGCTTGCACCAAATAATGCGATACCACCAACTACCAAACCACCTTTAAGCCATTGACGTCTTGAGAATTTAGCCATGTTGCACTCTCCCCGCAAACCAGCGAACACCTTCACGAACAATAATTGTTAACGCAATCCATAAACCAAATGTTCCTACGATAGCCAATAGTCCATCGGTTCCCAGTGGGAAATGATATGGGTTAGCGATAATGTTATATTTTGGTACAGCTTGAACTTCCATTAGGAAAATCCAACGTAATGTCCAAGCAAAAGCCATCGACACTAATGCTAAAACGGTAATGTAAGGGACAGAGCGAACGGCTTTTACATTACTCGCAGACATTCCGAAAGCCACTAACCACAGTGCACATACCCCCATTAGCATCCACCAACCTGGGCTCGCCATGTCTATTTGTTGGCGTACAGCAATACCCGATGTGGTATCCCCTGAAAGCCATAGCGCAAAACAGACAGCAAATAGTAACAATGTAATCACTTGGAAGCGTGCTAAACGGTTTTGATATTGGGGCTCACGACGAGCACCGAGTCCAATCAATGCAGGCAGAACCTGTAATGCACTCAAGAACATAAGTACTGGCATCCACCAGCTGTTCCAGATTGGGCGAGCCGTTAATACAGATGCCTCACGACCGGTATAAAGTAGCAGGCCAATTGCCGATAATGCGGCAAGCAATGCCACCCAGCGCGTCGCTTTAAAGTGTTTTTTCCAAATCATTTTGACGATTAAAGCAACAAAGTATAAGCCGATAAATGTGGTAAATAAGGGTAATAATACAGAGCCCCACCACATCCAAGACCATAACGTTGGGTGTGCATAAAAATGCCATACTCTTGCGGTTTGGTGTAAATCTGCCGTTAGTGCAAGCGGTGCAGTGATCCCCATTGTGATAGCAATAAATACGGAAATCATTTCTAAGCGGCTGTTTTCACTTTTGTTTTGCCAATGTAAATAACAGGCATACAGCACCGCGCAAGAGGCGATTCCAATAAAGAAAAAGTATTGTACCGCCCAAGGAAGCCAAAAAAATTCTTGTGGCTGAGCCATCATTTCAGAAATATAAGTCACTTGGCCATTCATCAGAATACCTCCTGCCATAACGCGGGCTGCCCTTTACCTTGCAGCGGCTGAACAAACGCATCATCTAAACCGAGATAGAATACTTGCGGTAAGGTGCCACTTTCTGGCTTGAGTACTTTAATTTCTGCTTCATGCTCAGTCAGCATTTTACGAATAGTACTGTTAGGGTCTTTTAAATCACCGATAATGCGAGCCCCACCTACACAAGATTCAACACAAGCAGGTAATAAACCAACTTCTAAACGATGAGCGCAAAACGTACATTTATCTGCAGTTTGGGTTGAATGGTTGATAAAACGCGCATCATATGGGCAGGCTTGTACACAGTAAGCACACCCTACGCAACGTTCATTATCAACGACTACTATGCCGTCTTCCCGTTGGAAAGTTGCTTGAACAGGGCATACGGGTACGCAAGGAGGATTATCGCAGTGGTTACATAAGCGAGGTAGAAGTACATTGGTAAACCCTTCTTCGCCCTTAACCGCAACTTGATATTGGTTAACTGTGGTTCTAAATTGCCCTTGAGGGGTTTGGTTTTCAACAGAGCAGCTGACTGTGCAAGATTGGCAACCAATACAACGACGTAAATCAATCAACATTCCATATCGTTTTTCTGGATTGCCTTCTCTACGCGTAGGAGAAAAATTTAGGCCAGCTTCTGCAATGGGAATTAATGATGCTCCCGCAGTCACAGCCCCAATTTGTTGTAGAAATTTTCGTTTACTCAGATCCATAATAGGCTCCAGTACTGACATTGCTAATGCGAAAATAAAAGTTATTAATCAATATGTTATTTGTATTGCATGTGTTATTGACAATGAATACAGTCTCGTTAAGATAACCACTGAAATTGTTATTTCTCTTTAAAACTACTGTATTATCTTGATAAAACTTGTAATGCCATTGTAAGAAGAGAGGCACCACCGCCCTATTGTGGTTTACCACATACCCGTAGCTAAATTGATCTAACGCAACGAATAAGCCAAATATGTTAAAAAAAACATCTATACCGTTGTATCACATACTATTAATTACGCTGCTTATGTGGTCCTTACCGGCCATTTCTGCACAATGGACTATCGGGGTACTGGCTTTGCGTGGGCCCAGTACCACACAATCCCATTGGCAACCATTAATTGACACACTCAATGATTCTATTCAGGGGGAACGGTTTACTTTATTGCCGTTAAACCTTGATGAAATGAAAGAAGCTATTTCTAACCGCAAAATTGATTTTTTACTGACCAACCCCGCGCAGTTTATTCAATTAGATAATCGCTATCACTTGCGCTGGCTATTATCATTACGTTCTGATGTCGAACCAAATAGCACCACCCGTAATGTGATTGGCAGTTTGATACTGGTACGAAAAGAAAGTGATATTTCTGACGTAAAGCATTTGATTGGTAAAAAAGTCGGTGCCATTTCACCTGATGCCTTTGGTGGTTACTTATTAGGCTATAAGGTATTAAGAGATATGGGGTATGACGCGGCTAAAGACTTTCAAATGCAGTTTTTAGGGTTCCCTGCGGATGCCCTATTATATGCACTACGGGATGACTCATTGTCTGCTGCCATTGTCCCTGTCTGTTTATTAGAAAATATGCACAGTGAAGGGCTAATTGATAAAACCCAGTTTCGTCCGTTAATTCAGCATCCAAGTTCATTATCTTGTTTAACTAGTACCGAGCTATACCCAAACTGGTCTTTCGCCGCATTAAGCGATGTTCCAGACAATTTGGTCGATAAAGTCACTAAAACGTTACTTTCAACGGATAATACCACTATGCGTTGGGGGGCTCCTGCCTCAGTCACTCAAGTCGAAACTTTGCTCCGCGATGTGAATCAACATCCACAACAGCGGCAAATATGGCAAGATATCGTCAGTTGGACCATTCAAAACCAAATTACTATTAGCCTTGTTGCGTTGTTCTTTGTTTTACTAGGCGTAAATCACATTTGGATTGCCTTCTTAGTTAGGCGCCGAAGCCGGCAACTCGAAGTGGCGCACAACCGCTTACGAGAACAAGAAGCCAATTTACAAAAAGCTCAGCGATTAAATATTTTAGGCGAAATGGCATCGGGCTTTGCCCATGAACTGAACCAACCTTTATCTGCCATTCGTCATTATGCGCAAGGGTGTATCTTACGCCTTAGCAAGGAGTCAAATAACCACCCACTCATTAGTGCGTTAACTAAAATCGATGACCAAGCGCAACGTGGTGCAGACATTATTCGCAACTTACGTCTTTGGGCAGGGAAACCGGGTCAAGACCCAGCGGTAACATTAAACCAGCAATCAGTGAGGCAAGCCATTAATCATATCTGGCAACTTTTACGTGTAGATCAGCACTATCCAGATGCAAAATTGCTATTACCAGAGACACCTGATGTCACCCTGACTTTGCCCGATACACTGCTTGAACAACTCCTTTCTAATTTAGTGAGCAACAGTTTACAAGCCGGAGCCACAACCCTGAGCTTTGGTTTTCACTTTGCACAAGACCGCTTTCTTCTGGTTTTACAAGATAACGCAGGAGGAATGCCGACCGAACAACTAGAACAAGGGATCATCCCATTTCATACCACTAAAAAAGAAGGTTTGGGGCTAGGGTTGGTGATCTGCCAGCGTTTGATCCAAAGCCAAGGCGGCGATATTCGCATTGAAAATAATATCACTGATGAAGGGTTAAATGGCCTACGAGTGACCTTAATTTTCAACTACTATAATAATTCAATAAATTAAGCATGTTTTGCCACACAATTGATAACATTAACTTTAAGTCTATGTGACAATAGCTTTATTAAGACAATCAACGCTCATCAGCTAATACTTTATTTTGTCCCCCTCTAAACTACGAGGTATAAATTGATGCCAGTTATTCATCTAGTGGATGATGACACCGATGTGACCGATGCTTGCCAATTTTTACTAGAAACCCTTGGCTATAGTGTCACCGTGTGGAATGACAGCGAAACATTTATTCAGAATGCAGCCCTTCATCAAGAAGGGGTGGTTTTGTTGGATATGCGTATGCCTAAACTGGATGGTCGGCAAGTTCATCGGTATCTTAGGGAGCAACAAAGCACGCTAGCGGTCATATTTCTGTCGGGTCATGGCGATATTCCAATGGCAGTGGAACAAGTTAAATTAGGGGCTGTCGATTTCCTGCAAAAACCGATAGATAGCCAACTACTGGCGAAAACCCTTGACCAAGCGCGGGCGCAAACAACAAAGGCAACTGAACGTTATTTATTAAAACAACGTTATGAGACGCTCACTCCCCGCGAGAAAGACATTTGCCACTACGTTTTGCAAGGTTTGATTAACCGTGAAATTGCCGAGGCAGCCTGCGTTTCTGTACGAACCGTTGAGGTTCATCGTTCGCGAGTAATGGAAAAAATGGCGGTACGTAACTTAGCTGAGTTAATGAGTACCATGCAGGCGGTTAACGCTTTAAACGAATAATTTGATATAATTTAACCTAGTCTTTTTATTCATTAACCATGACTAACTAAAATATTCGGATACTCATGATATTAGCCCCAAAATTTCAAAAACGTTTTCTTCACCCTCGTTACTGGTTAACATGGGTGGGTATTGGCATCTTATATCTGCTTGTTTTATTGCCTTATCCCGTTATTTATTGGCTGGGAACTCGTTTAGGTCTACTGTCGATGCGCTTTTTAAAGAAACGGGTTCAAGTTGCTGATCGCAATCTTGAGCTATGCTTTCCAGATATGAGCTTAAAAGAAAGGCAGCTCTGTATCGACAAAAATTTTGAATCAGTTGGTATGGGGCTTTTTGAAACCGGTATGGCATGGTTTTGGCCTGATTGGCGAGTCCAGCGTTGGGTTAAAGTTATTGGGGCTGAAAATGCAGCCGCAGCACGAGAAACAGGCCGAGGGATTATCGCCCTTGGTGTGCACTTCCTAACTCTTGAGATTGGTGCCCGGGCTTTTGGAATGTTAAACCCAGGGATCGGTGTGTATCGGGCTAATGACAATGATTTACTCGATTGGCTGCAAACTCGTGGCCGCTTGCGTTCTAACAAATACATGCTTGACCGCAAAGATATGAAAGGAATGGTGCGTGACTTAAAAAATGGGGAAATTCTCTGGTATGCCCCTGATCACGATTATGGCCCACGTAACAGTACTTTTGCACCATTATTTGCCGTAAAAAATGCCGCGACCACCAATGGTTCACAAATTATTTTGCGTCTTGCATCACCTTTAGTGGTGCCTTTTACGCCAAAGCGTTTACCGAATGCAAAAGGCTACGAATTAATCATCCAGCCAGCTATAGATAACTTCCCTATTGAAGATAACCTTGCGACGGCAACAAAAATGAATCAAATCATTGAAAAAGAAATCCTTAGAGCGCCTGAGCAATATATGTGGCTACACCGCCGTTTCAAGACGCGTCCCGAAGGAGAATCTTCTTTGTATGGGGATTTAGATAAAATACACCATTAACTTTTAGCTGTAGTTCATTACCTTAATTCATTCTTTCTCCTGAATAATTTGACCTACAGCTAGGTGACACTTTGAAGCCCCTTTAAAATTTCGTCGTATAAGGGGCAACTAAGTGAAGCCAGCAATACTGAAGGACAATGTATGACAGGAAAAACAGGCTATTGGAAACGAAATCTCTACGTTGTGTGGTTCGGGTGTTTTTTAACCGGTGCCGCCTTTAGCTTGATTATGCCTTTTCTCCCCCTTTACATCGAGCAACTCGGTGTCAAAGACCATGCTTCGTTGAACTTATGGACCGGCGCAGTTTTCAGTATTACCTTCTTATTTTCAGCCATTGCGGCACCATTTTGGGGGCGCTTGTCCGACCGTAAAGGGCGTAAATTAATGTTATTACGTTCTGCCTTAGGTATGGCTATCGTGATGGTATTAATTGGCTTTGCGCAAAATATTTGGCAACTACTGGCTTTAAGGGCATTACTGGGCCTGCTAGGTGGGTTTGTCCCCAATGCCAACGCACTGATCGCCACTCAAGTCCCAGTGAAAAAAAGTGGTTGGGCAATGGGGGTTCTCGCGACAGGTGCGGTCAGTGGGGCTCTGATTGGCCCACTGATTGGTGGCTTACTTGCTGACCAATATGGCCTACGCCCAGTATTTTTTATCACCGCCACCGTCTTATTCATTTGCTTTTTTGTCACTCTTTTCTATGTACGGGAACGTTTCACCCCTGTTTCACGTAAAGACGCACTGTCAGGTAAACAAGTTTTTGCTTCATTACGCAATAAAAACCTAGTGATTAGCTTGTTTTTCACCACCATGATTATTCAAGCCGCTATGGGGTCAATAAACCCTGTTATCACCCTCTATGTCCGTGACCTATCCCATTCTTTAGAAAACCTCGCGTTTGTCAGTGGGGTTATTGCCTCTATACCTGGCGTAGCAGCTTTAATTAGCGCTCCGATGCTAGGTAAGCTTAGTGACCGAATAGGCCCTGAAAAAGTTTTACTTGCGGCACTAGGTACCTCTATCTTCATTCTATTTCCTATGGGCCTTGTTGGGAGTTATTGGGAATTAGGCTTTCTGCGATTTATGCTCGGAGCCTTAAATGCGGCGCTCTTACCCGCAGTGCAAACCTTGATTATTTATAACATTTCTCACCAAGTTACCGGGCGAATTTTCAGCTATAACCAAGCACTGCGCGATGTCGGCAATGTGACAGGGCCTTTAATGGGGTCATTTGTTGCAGCAAGTTATGGTTTTAGGGCGGTATTTTTCTTCACATCCGCTTTGGTTCTCGTCAACTTAATCTATTCATGGTTAGTCATCAGGCGCCAGTCCGATGACTTACGCGCATCACCTTCAGACCCGTAACTAACAAGCTATTTATTGCACAAAAACCCGATGATTTCTAAGCTTTACTGACTTACCGAGTGAAAACCTAACCAGGAATAATATAACTAATTGTTTTTAAACAACTTAATCGATTCAAAAATCTTTCTTTTATTGTCAACAAAAATCCTGTATCTTCCCCTACCTTATCGTGAAAAATGAGAGTTATATCGAATTTTCACCTTAAAATATGGCCTTTTACTATAAATTCATTCTGTATATAGGCAATTCTATAATAATGTATGTTAAAAATATGTTTCCGAACTGAAAGTTAACATATCAATAATAATTGACACTCAAGCGCTCGGCTTGGTGTTTTAAATCATGCACAACCTCTCAAGAGATAATTTATGGGAGTTCACAGATGAATAATTCTGCGACTAAAACAAAAACTTTTTTTGGGCATCCATACCCATTGAGTTCGCTTTTCCTCACAGAAATGTGGGAACGTTTTTCTTTTTATGGTGTTCGTCCGTTACTTATCCTGTTTATGAGTGCGGCATTATTACAAGGCGGAATGGAATTACCCATTGAACAAGCTTCCGCTATTGTCGGGATTTTTGCTGGCGGTGTATACATCACGTCATTACCCGGTGGCTGGTTAGCTGATAACTGGCTAGGGCAACGTCGTGCGGTATGGTATGGCTCATTAATTATTGCATTTGGGCACTTATCCATCGCAATGTCCGCCTTTTTAACCAATACTTTCTTTTTCGTAGGCTTATTACTGATTGTCTTGGGAACCGGGTTATTTAAAACCTGTATTACCGTTATGGTCGGTACCTTATATAAGAAAGAAGATACACGCCGTGATGGCGGTTTCTCTCTATTTTATATGGGGATTAACATGGGTTCATTCATAGCCCCATTAATCATAGGCCCATTACATGAAAAGTATGGCTGGCACATAGGTTTTGGCCTTGGTGGCGTAGGTATGTTAATTGCTTTGCTTATCTTCCGCTTCTACGCTATTCCACAAATGCGCCGTTATGATAAAGAAGTCGGCCTCGATTCCACATGGAACCGCCCTACTGTTCAACGCAAAAATGTCGGTAAGTGGGTTACATTATCGATGGTGCTGTTGGCTATTCTTGTCGTATTAATCAACAACGGAACGATCCCATTTAATGCTTCAATGATAGCCAAAAGCTCGGCTTATGTAATTTCCGCTTGTGTGGGTCTCTATTTCTTATTTATGTTTTTCTTTGGGGGCTTAAACAGCAGCGAACGTTCTCGCCTAATTGCCTGTTTAATTTTACTGGTCGCAGCGGCCTTCTTCTGGTCAGCATTTGAGCAAAAACCAACCTCTTTTAATATTTTTGCTCGTGACTATACTGACCGCCAAATGGGCAGTTTCGAAATCCCTACTATTTGGTTCCAATCAATTAACGCGTTATTTATCATTCTGTTAGCACCGGTATTTAGTTGGTTTTGGCCTTCGTTAGCTAAACGCAACATGAACCCAAGCAGCATGACTAAATTTGTGATTGGTATTTTATTTGCTGCTGCTGGCTTTGCTATCATGATGGTAGCCGCAAACCAAGTTCTCGCCACTCAAAGCGGTGTATCCCCATTTTGGTTAGTAGCGAGCATTTTACTGCTTACATTGGGTGAATTATGCTTAAGCCCTATTGGGCTTGCGACAATGACACTATTAGCGCCACAAAAAATGCGTGGGCAAGTCATGGGCTTATGGTTCTGTGCTAGTGCATTAGGTAACCTTGCTGCTGGTATCATGGGCGGTAATATCCGCAAAGACCAATTAGATTCTATGCCTGAGTTATTCTCTCATGTTTCTATTGCGCTGGTGATCTGTGCCATTGTTTTAGCTGCACTGATTATCCCTGTCAGAAAAATGTTGAAAAATGCCGATAAAAACGAAGCTAATGCTTAATCACAAGTATTAATCACCAAATCCCGTTAGCTAACAGAGCTAACGGGTTTCTCACGTTATAATACCATTCACCATAATTAGCTTATTATTTTTTAATAAAATAGACGCTATACTGCCTTTCTTTCATCCTCTTTTCGCCCATTAGGGAAGCCTAAAATGAGCCTTTCATTACCAATTTATTATGTTGATGCCTTTACTGATACACTTTTTCACGGTAACCCCGCCGCTATTGTTTTACTTGATGATTGGTTACCTGATGAAAAGTTAATTGCAATTGCAGCCGAAATTAATTTATCAGAAACCGCTTTTTTAGTCGGGCACCATATCCGCTGGTTTACACCAAAAGTTGAAGTTAAATTATGTGGTCATGCAACATTGGCCGCCGCTTTTGTACTTAACGAGATATTAAAACAAAATAATAACCCTCTCACATTGACGTCTCTTTCAGGGGAATTAACTATCACACCAAGCTCTCGAGGATTTACCCTCGATTTCCCAGCCCTAAATTCCATGCAAAGTGAACCTACGCAATATCCTCAATTAGAGGAGATCCTTGGTGTGGAACTTCAAGAGCTTTGGATAGCAAAAGACCGTTACTTATGTTTCCTTGAAAACGAGGAACAAGTCCAATCCTGCCAACCTAATTTGTTCAAATTATCGCAGCTTCCACTACCTGGATTAGTTATTACAGCTAAAAGTGCTGAACAGGGTTATGACTTCGTTTCTCGTTATTTTGCTCCTGCAAAAGGGGTCAATGAGGACCCAGTAACGGGTACCTCACATTGTGCAATAGCACCATTGTGGGCTAATCGGTTAAATAAATTGCAGTTAGTTGGTAAACAACTTTCAGCGCGAGGTGGTGTTATGCTTTGTGAACTCACGGCTAATCGCGTGAGATTAACAGGTAAAGCCACTTTATTCCTAACAGGAAAAATCCATATTTAACCTATAAATCAACAAATTAAAAATCATTTTATTTTTCCTTTTATCCAGTCAACTCGCCGATAACATCCTCAATGGATGTACAAAGTATCGGCTCCCCACCTCCTTGCAATAAACAATTAAATATTTTTTTAACATTTAATTAATAGTTTTAATTATTCATCAAACTAGTTTACACTTATAATTATTATTAAAAATATAATTACAATTATAAGTATTACTAATTGAAGCATTGATTAATTGTTAAAACTCATTCAATACAAGGAACTCAATAAGATGGCTATTACTAGAAGAAAATTTCTTATCGGTGGTGCAGTTGTTACCGTTGCTGCTGGTGCTGGAATTTTAACTCCAATGTTAACTCGTGAGGGTAGGTTTGTTCCCGGTAAACCAAGATATGGTTTTGTAGAAGGAACAGAAGGCGCGTTACCGCAGCAGGCTGACGTAGTTGTTATTGGTGCTGGAATTCTAGGAATTATGACCGCCATAAACCTTGTTGAGCGCGGTTTAAATGTTGTGGTAGTTGAAAAAGGGAATATCGCTGGGGAGCAGTCTTCACGCTTCTACGGCCAAGTGATTACCTATAAAATGCCTGATGAAACATTCTTACTCCATCACATTGCTAAACAACGTTGGAGAGAAATGAATGCTAAAGTCGGCGCAGATACCAGCTATCGCACACAAGGTCGCGTTGAAGTTCCCCTCGATGAAGAAGACTTAGTTAACGTCAGAGAGTGGATCGACAGTAGAAATAAAAACGTTGGTTCAGATATTCCTTTCAAAACACGTATCATTGAAGGCGCTGAGTTAAATCAACGTTTGAAAGGCGCACAATCAGACTGGAAAATAGCTGGCTTTGAAGAAGACTCTGGTAGCCTAGATGCAGAAATAGCCGCTTTTGTTATGGCTGATTATGCGAAAAAGATTGGGGTTAAAATTTACACCAACTGTGCAGCGCGTGGCTTAGAAACACAAGCTGGGGTCATTTCTGATGTTGTGACTGAAAAAGGGGCAATCAAAACTTCCCGTGTTGTTGTTGCTGGCGGAGTTTGGTCTAGACTATTTATGCAAAATCTAGGTGTTGATGTCCCAACCCTACCTGCATATCAATCACAGCAGTTGATCTCTGGCTCCGCAACGGCTCCTGGTGGTAACGTCGCTTTACCGGGTAATATTTTCTTCCGTGAACAAGCCGATGGCACCTACGCAACGTCACCTCGAGTGATCGTTGCCCCTGTTGTTAAAGATTCTTTCGTGTACGGTTATAAATATATCCCTCTGTTATCTATGCCTGATTTCCCTGTTCATATTTCCTTGAATGAACAATTGATTAATTCATTCACAGAGCCAACAAGCTGGAGATTGGATGAAGTTTCACCATTCGAAAAACACAGAAATATGACTGCATTACCAGACTTACCAGAATTAAATGCTTCATTTGAGAAACTAAAAACTGAATTCCCAGCCTTTAAAGATTCTAAACTTATTGACCAATGGAGTGGTGCAATGGCTATCGCGCCGGATGAGCACCCTATCATTTCTCAAGTCAAAGAGTACCCAGGTCTGGTAATTAATACGGCAACAGGCTGGGGTATGACAGAAAGCCCAGTTTCGTCAGAAATCACAGCCGACCTGTTACTCGGCAAAGAACCTATGTTAGATGTTAAGCCATTTAGCCTGTACAGATTTAGCTAATATTTAATTATCCCCCAAGAAAACCCTTATATTTTTTAAGGGTTTTCTTGTTGCCTATTCTAATTCTATTCACTAACATTCTAGACTTAATTCAAATGGAGTGATTATGAATAAGTTAATATTAGGGATAGCTATTGCACTGGTCAGTACTGTCGCATTTAGTGAAAAAAATTATACGGTTGAACAGCTAGAAAGTCTGATTGCTGCAAATAATAAACCGTCTATATTGGTACCTTCTTTAGATGGTTCAATCGCAAAAGATGACTTCCCTACCTGCAAATCAGGGCTGATAGAGTGGCTCGACGGTGTAAAAACATACCCAGTTACCATCGAAAAAGATATTGATGGCGAATTTTCAGCCACCATTTGGTCTGAATCGAAAGCTTTTCTTGTTTCCTGTGTCAAAAGCGGGGATAAAGCAAAGGCTATTCGTATGAGTGCCGAATATTCAGATAATTAGAGGTTACCCACCTCACAATAATCTTAAAGGCATATTAATAAAATAATAGGTCTTTAAGATTTCCTTATTATTTTTCTCATTAACAAAAAAAACGTCACTGGAACGATTCACTTCACATTTACAGATGAATTTATTTGTAATGAGTATTACACTTACCTTTTAACATTATTTATACACTAAGTAACAACTGTAAGGCTGAACCATGAGTTCCATTGCTGATGATGTCATCGCACAAAAAATTGAACAATCAATTTCCCGCGTCTCTAAAGTCGTGTTCCCAACCACCACTAACCACCATAGTACTTTGTTTGGCGGTACTGCACTCGCTTGGATGGATGAAGTTTCCTTTATTACTGCTACGCGTTTTAGTCGTAAACGCCTTGTCACCGTTTCAACAGAAAAAATCAACTTTACCCATCCAATTCCTTCGGGAACCATTGTAGAACTCGTTGGCAAAGTCATTCGAGTTGGTAGAACCAGTCTAACAGTCAATGTCTCTATCTTTTTAGAAGATATGTATTCTGAAGGTCGTGAAGAAGTGATCCATGGCCAGTTTAATTTCGTCGCTATTGATGACAACGGTAAGCCTACCCCACTATTTGGGGAATAACCCTTTAACCTCGTGAAGAAAGGCTTGTTTTTCTTTCGCTAAAAGGCGTAGATGTACCTACTTTTATTTACGCCTTTTTAATACCGCATATGTCACTCATTATGTGTTAATTACTTTCGAATACTTTTAATTATTGTCAGTGTCTATTTTTAAGTTAAAAATAACAGCTTTCTGGCATAATAATCTAAATATGTTTAATAAACTTAACCTCTTCCCCACTTCTCATATATACAATATATGACTAGCATCTAAGTCAAAACATACTTATTAAGACAATTTAATTATTATTAGTATATTGTTACAATAAACACATCCCGTTACTAAAAGACCTTGTTTTTATACTCTAATAAGTTGTAATTACCATTAGATATTGATATTTTTTAGTTATAGTCGTAGAGTATCCAGAGATATTCATTACCTAAAAAATGCGTATATCCATTGAGTTTAACTTTATTGTATTATTGGTAGTAGCCTAGGTTTTTCTTTAAAAAGATGTTCCGCATTGTTAACTTTCAGCAATAAAAGATACAGATTACCATCGCTTTTTGATAATAAAAATGAACATTACACATATAAGATATAAAATTATGCTTAGAATTCTCTCACTTATTCTTTTATTTACCTTCTCCATAAACCATAGCGTCGCTGCGGTCCCTAAAGAGACAATTAAAAGAATTGAGCAAGAAGCTCAAAAAGGCGATATTAAAGCACAAGTTATGCTTGGCATCGGCTATTACCTTGGTAATGAACTCAAACAAGATTATGGAAAAGCCAAAAAATGGCTAACTATGGCATCAAATAAAGGTAACTCTGACGCACAACTATTTTTGGGCGATATGTATTTAAATGGAAACGGCGTTGAGGAAAACCTTGAAACAGCGATGGATTTATTTGAAAAATCAGCTAATAAAGGTAACGTTGAAGCTCAAAATTATATGGGGCAATTTTACTACCAAGGTATTGGTGTAAAGCAAAACTATATTACCGCCTTTGAATGGTTTAAAAAATCGGCTGATAAAAAGTTCCCACCTGCCCAATACCAAATTGGTAAAATGCTAAACAATGGTGAAGGCACTGAGATAGATGAAAAAGCCGCCGCGGATTATCTAGCACAAGCTTGTAAAGCAGGGTTGAAAGAAGCCTGTAACAAGAAATAATTTATACTGTTCACGAACTCCCTCTGGCTTGGCAAACTCAATACTCAAAATGAGGGTGCCGAGCCTTTTCCTTTTTCTTTTCCCCATAAAAAATGTATTGCGACTACTTGCTCACAACCTTTAACTTTAAAATTCGTTATTATTAATTTATGGATAATCAATATCAAAATATATGATAATGTTCTAAACTTATAATATAAAAGAAAAAAGGAGAATATATGTACAATACAATTTTAGTTCCGATCGATGTAACCGAAGACGCACTCACCAACCTATTAGTACCCCATGTTAATTCGCTACAGAAATTAAATAATGCGACGGTACACTTTCTTGCTGTAACTGCACCAATCTCTAACTATTTACGTTATGGTGGCACCATTTTACCAGGTGATTTTCCAGATGATGCAAAACAAGCTGAGCTTATCCTTGCTGAATTGAAAGAAAAAATTAAATTGTTCTCGGTTCCTGCAGATAAAGTGCATGCAAAAGCGACTATTGGCTCTGTTAAAGATGAAATTATTGCCGTTGCTGAAGATATCAACGCTGATATTATTTTACTCGGCTCACGTCGTCCGAGCATGTCAACCTACTTATTAGGCTCTAATGCCGCATCTGTAGTGCGTTATGCTAAGACAAGCGTATTAGTCGTCCGATAATAAAGACTAATAATATATATATATAGCTAGGTCAGCTCATTTTACAAATGAAAAGTTTAGCTTTAATGATTGTTACAAAAAACAATAAAGGCATACACTTTATCAGACTATTTAAGACCTATTTAGGGTACATTAAAGGCTCATAAACATTTTCGTGATTTTTTTCACTCCCTGCTTTTATAGCAGGGATTTTTTTATGTCATTTACTTAGCTTTTATTTAAGCGAAAACGCTTGAAGGGTACCCCATCAAAATCTACGAGTGCCTCTTCAACAAAACCATAGCGCAAAATTGCTGATAATTTCAAGCGAGTTAAAGGTAAGTGGATCGTTACAGAGTCAACATTAAGTGACGTAAATGCTTTATTTATCATGCGCTCCGCCAAGCATTTCCCTGCTCCCCAGAAATCAGGATGTAACACTAAAGCCAAATCCGCATCACCGGCTTCATTTTGTAAACCACCCCACCCTGCAAATTGCTCATCAATCATGATTGCCCACACACCATAGCCATGTTGACCCCAATGTTGCTCTTTGCCAGCAACCCAATCGCGACAAAATGCCTCATCAAATTGGTTATTACCCAGTGGCATATGTTTTAAAACTAATGGATGGGTATTCAATGCAATAATATCTGCGGTGCAGATTTGACTTAACTTACGAAACTCTATCAACATAGTTACCTAGTTATTACTCATATTATACAGTCAGCGAAAAATTGATTAGCGGTTTTGAACATAATTTAAATATCATATTAAAACAATAGCCCACTCAATAGAATGGGCTATTAGCATAGCAATTAACCCATTATTGCTCTAGTGCCATTGCCATGACTTTTTGGAAGTCTTCCCATGAGCAATATCCATTTTTATCAATAGGGCAACCTTTTAGCTCCAACGTGACATGTTGTGGTGGTGTTTGCAGAGACAAGTAAGCATTATCTCTCAGTTGATCAGCCGTTTGATAAACATATTCTACTTTCATAAAATCTTTATTAGCCTGTTTATCAGTCCAACGCTGAAAGACTAATTTCCCACCAATCGGCGTATGTTCATACTGCTGAGGTAATTGATAAGGTTTAAAATCCATCGCTGACATCAACGACGCAATATTTGAATCGTGGCCGACTAAGAAAATAAATTTTGCAGTTTCGCCCTTATCAACTGACACAAAACCTTTATCAATGTAATTTAATATTGGGTGTGCAACATTCTTAGCAATCAATTTTGGTGTAAACAGCGTCTCTTGATAAGCATTTTTTAATGTGTTTAATTTTTGCCATTTTTCTGGCGAATTGACCATGCCCCAAGCGACTTCATCAGCAGGGAAACCTTCATAATATTGCAGGTCGATAGCATCTACAGCTGAATTGGCCATTTTTAATGGACCGCTAACCCCAGGCTCTTTATTTTCTTCAATAATAAAACTATTTTTCTGGCTATTTAAATTACATAATTTATCCGTTTTACATTTCTGGGAATCTTTAATGTTCAAAACGGTATCAAGCTCTTCATAGCCGGCTTTCAGCGATAAACCATTCAAATAATCATCCATTGCTGAGAGTGCTTTTTGTTTGAACTCTGGGCTTCCGTTGGTAATAATAGGGTTAAATACGGGGTCCATTTTACCAATTTCAGGTTGGTGGTGGATATTCACTTTACAACCGGGGAAAGCACCCGCAGCGAAAAATTGGGCTGTCGCTATGGTTCTTTGTAGGCTGTTAGTATAAAGGTAAATATCCTCACTGCTGGTTGGGCATAGCTCATCCGCTAATAATTTGTTTTGGTCTATCCATTCCCGAAAATAATGCCCCATATACACTTCTAAAGCCCCACCTTTGGTGGTGAGATAACCACTATGTGCATCCCAAGCAGGCCATTTTTTATCGGTAATCTCAGTAAGAACGCCTGTGTTAACAATTGGTGTTCGTAAGTTATGGCGACTAAGCACTAAAACTTGGTCTAAAACCATATCAGTTTGGTTGTCTGTATTGGCTAGCGCTGGCGCGATAGGTGTGAATAATGCGGCAGATAAACAGAATGTTAGCAATTTATATTTCATTAAATATACCCCTAAGATCCAATCAAAAAAATGAAAAAGTACCCTATAAAAAAGTCAGACGCCCAGACTTCACGCCCAATATTACGACTCATCTAATAATGAATTAGTTAGCTTTTTTTTCTGCGATAAATATCTCAAAAACAACCTTAACCAAAATTAAAAAGGTCATTGACATACCATATTGGATAATTAAGATCACCCCATAAATATAAGGAGTAAATATAATGATAGTCCAAACCGCCACACGTGCACACGATAATGAAATTATTCGTGTTTGGGAGTCATCTGTTAGAGCCACACATCACTTTTTACCCGAAGAAAAAATTGCTGAATTAAAAGTGGCAATTAAAGACATTTACTTACCTAATTTAGCTGTATTTGTCACATTTGATGACCTAGGCAATATGATTGGTTTTCTGGGCTGTGATGAGCATCGTCTCGAAATGCTGTTTATTTCGCCAGAAAACAGAGGCCAAGGTACGGGGAAAAAGCTACTGCAATATGCAATTGACACTCTGGGTATTACAGAGCTAGACGTTAACGAACAAAACCCTCAAGCCATTGGTTTTTATCAGCATATGGGTTTTACACAATATGCTCGTTCTGAATTAGATGGAGAAGGAAACCCATATCCTATTCTACATATGCGCCTTAACCCTGTGGCACAATAACCATGAAAATTATTGAGTTAGAAACCCCTCGCTTACTCCTAAGAATGTGGCAAGAAAAAGATAAACTGCCATTTACACTGATGAACAGCCACCCAGAGGTGATGCGTTATTTCCCTTCAGTGCTAAGCGAGCAGCAAAGTACCGAAATGCTGGCCACAATCATCGATAAGTTTTCCCAACAAGGGGGCTGGGGGTTATGGGCTGTTGAATTGAAGTCTACCAATGAATTCATTGGGTTTATTGGTTTAAACACCCCGGCTAAAACATTGCCTTTTTCTCCCTGCATTGAGATAGGCTGGCGTTTATTACCTGAATTCTGGCATCAAGGCTTGGCAACTGAAGGGGCAAAAGCGGTGATCCAATTAGCTTTCGAACAATTACAGATTGCCGAACTAGTTGCATTTACTGCGGTACCTAATACACCATCAGAATTGGTAATGAAAAGACTAGGCATGATAAAACAACCAAATAATTTTTATCACCCAGCCTTACCTGATGGCCATTGGCTACAAGAACATGTACTTTACCGCATAACAGCTCAGGATTGATTACTGGCAAATATCAACCCATGATGCTTTGACAAGTTCTAACAGACGAGTTGGTGAAATACGTATAGCGCTATTCACTGACCCTGCAGCGGGTAGCACTTCGCTATATTGTTGTAGTGAAATATCACAGTAAATAACTAGGTCTCGGGGCAAACCAAACGGGCAAACACCGCCAACCGGATGGCTTGTGGAGTCTACAACCTCATCCGCTCGTAACATTCTCGCTTTTGCCCCCAATACTTGTTTTACTTTTTGGTTATCAAGCCGCGCTTCCCCTGCACACACGACTAAAACGACCTCATTTTTAAGTTTAAGTGACAGTGTTTTTGCGATTTGGTTTGCTTCAACATTATGTACTATTGCCGCTTGTTGCACTGTTGCTGTTGGGGTGTCAGTTTCTATAATGTCAATATCGGGGGCATGTTGTGCTAAAAATGCCCTAACAGATTGTATACTCATATATTTTCTCGTTATCATTGGTGGCAAGTCACTTTGTCATATGACGATTTTTACCTTACTAAAATTTTGCCATCTTGCAACCTAATGGTTTTACATGAATTTAATTTTAACTATAAATAACATGGTAAAACCAATAAAAAAGCCACCACAATGTATAAACAAAGTGATGGCTTGATGTGACTTAATCTAACAATAAATTACTTTTTGCCTTCAGCTTCAGCTTTGGCTTCTTTCGCCTCAACATCACGATACCAGCGAGGGTGGTGTTTTCTCGCCCAGCGGCGGCTAACCTTACCTTCTATCATGCCATTAATTGAGCCTTTCACCCAAAATGCCATATACATATGGATTAGAATCGCGTGGATTAGAATAATAGCGGAAAGTGCGTGGATCAAAATACTCCAACGAACCATCCACATAGGAAATAGATGAGCAAAATAAGGACGCCACATGATAATCCCAGTGATCAGTAGTACGAAAATCATACTCATGATACTCCAGAACATCATTTTTTGCCCCGCATTATACTTACCTACATCCGCCACCTCATGTTCATTACCTTTGAGAACTTCAACAATATTTTTAATCCATGGAAGGTCTTTCTTATCCGGAATATTGTGTTTCACAAAACGAACAAACATGAACATCAATACGACGAATATCAGTACACCAAAGAATGGGTGTAAAATTCTTCCCATTTGTGGAGTACCAAAGGTTTCCGTCAACCATTTCAGTGTTGGGAAAAATAAGGCGATACCAGACAAAGCAACCAAAAAGAAGCTGATGACAACAGTCCAGTGACAGGCGCGGTCAATAAACTTTGTCCGCACAATCATTTTGCTTTTTTTACTCATGGTCATCTTTCTCCTCATCATCACTCACTTCTTTGTTCGGTCCAATTCCCACATAGTGGAAAATTAACCCTGCAAAGGTGGCTATAAAGCCCGCAACAGAAAGTGGTTTCAAGACGCTCTGCCACAGATTGATTGGAGTATCAATTTGTGGGTCTTTCGGTAAGTCATGATAAAGTTGCGGTTTATCAGCATGATGAAGAACATAAACAACGTGAGTTCCCCCCACGCCTTCAGGATCGTAAATCCCCGCTTGCGCATATCCTCGATTTTTTAATTTCGTGACACGCTCTTCGCCGTATTCCAGCATTTCCCTCTTCGTACCAAAACGAATAGCACCTGTTGGGCAAGTTTTCACACAAGCGGGTTCTTGACCGACAGAAACTCTATCAACACATAAAGTACATTTATACACACGATTATCTTTAGGATTTAAGCGTGGTACATTAAAAGGACAACCCGCAATACAATAGCCACAACCAATACAGTGCTCCGATTGGAAATCAACGATCCCATTTGAATACTGAATGATCGCTCCCGCAGATGGGCACGATTTTAGGCAACCCGGGTCTGCACAGTGCATACAACCATCTTTACGGATTAGCCATTCCAGCTTACCGTTTTCGCTTGTTTCACTAAAACGCATCACCGTCCACGATTTTGCACTAAGATCGGTTGGGTTATCATAAACCCCAACGCAATGCCCGACTTCATCGCGAATATCATTCCATTCAGAACATGCCACCTGACAAGCTTTACAGCCTATACAGGATGACACATCAATGAGCTTACAAACTTCAAATTTATCGTCACGCGCCTGTGGTGGAGGCGTAATACTATTGGTCGCGGAACGCTTAATAATGTCTTGAGATTGCATGGACATAGTTCCCTCCCTTACGCCTTCTCAATGTTAACTAAAAACGCTTTATACTCAGGTGTTTGAGAGTTAGCGTCCCCCACAGATGGCGTCAACGTATTGGTGATAAAACCTTTTTGCGTAGCCCCTTCAAAGCCCCAGTGAATAGGTAACCCAACGGTTTCAATTGGTTTACCGTCCACCATCAGGGTTTGTAATCTCGGCGTTACCACCGCAACGGCTTTGATAAAACCACGTTTACTACTGACTTTGACCTTATCGCCTAACGCAATTCCTTTGGCTTTCGCTAATGTTTCGCTGATTTCAACAAATTGCTCTGGCTGAGCAATCGCATTCAAGCGAGCATGCTTAGTCCATGTGTGGAAGTGCTCTGTTAAACGATAAGTGGTGCCGACATAAGGGAAATCTTTGTGGTCGCCAAGACGTTTTTTGTCCTCATCAAAGATCCGTGCCGCAGGGTTAGAAACCACATTCGGGTGTAATGGGTTAGTACCAAGAGGCGTTTCAAAAGGCTCATAGTGCTCAGGGAATGGCCCTTCTGCCATCTTATCGATAGCAAATAAACGCCCTAACCCTTCTGGTTGCATAATGAATGGACCTGTTCCGACTTCTGGTGCAGATGCATTAAAGTCAGGAATATCATTACCGACCCATTTTTTGCCATTCCATTCAATTAGCACACGGTCTTTATTCCACGGCTTACCTTTAGTATCACAAGATGCTCGGTTATAAATAACGCGACGATTCAACGGCCACGCCCATGCCCAACCTAACGTGTTACCAATGCCAGACGGGTCACTATTGTCGCGATTCGCCATCTGGTTGCCTTTTTCAGTCCAACTGCCCGTGTATATCCAGCAAGAAGATGCTGTTGTACCGTCAGCACGTAATAAGGCAAATGAGCTAAGAAGTTCACCTTTTTTCGCTTGTAAATTGCCGTCGGCATCGTACAGATCAGCCAGTGCAACTCCGTTATTTTCTTTTGCCACTTCTTCTGATTCAGGGTGGAATTGCTGTTTATAATTCCATTTCATCTGCATCAGAGGATCTTGGCCTTGACCGCCTTCTTTTTCATACAACTCACGAATTTTGTATAAAATTCCTGTCAAGATTTGGCCATCATTACGCGCTTCACCTGGAGCATCCGCTGCCTGCCAGTGCCATTGCAACCAACGACCAGAGTTCGCGATAGAGCCATCTTCTTCTGCAAAACACGTTGATGGTAGACGGAAAACTTCAGTTTGAATCGAAGCTGTATCGACATCATTCATTTCACCGTGGTTTTGCCAGAAATTAGCAGTTTCAGTGACTAACGGGTCGACAACAATCAAATATTTCAACTTACTGAGGCAGCTAACAACTTTGTTTTTATCTGGGAATGACGCTACAGGGTTAAATCCTTGACAAATATAACCCGTGACC
The DNA here is from genome assembly GCF_049545585.1 of Providencia sp. NPDC089933. NCBI lineage: Bacteria > Pseudomonadati > Pseudomonadota > Gammaproteobacteria > Enterobacterales > Morganellaceae > Providencia > Providencia sp. NPDC089933. Next base: position 60,493 of record NZ_JBMWDT010000001.1, on the reverse strand, counting down.
TCATTACGGCTCATCATGTCAAAATACTTCATTACATCATAAGCTTGGTCCCATTTAGGTAACCAATCATAGCCCCATTGGTTGTCAGCTTGTGCAGAATCACCATAGAAAGACTTCATTAAACTGACGAAGAATTTCGGGTAGTTACTCCAAAAGTTAACTTGATTTGGTAAGGTTGCTTTTGGTGTATTAGCAGACAGATAGCTATCAATATTCAGGTGTTTTTCTGAAGGCAACGTCAAATAGCCGGGCAGACTGGTCGATAATAACCCTAGATCAGTTAAACCTTGAATATTTGAGTGGCCACGTAAGGCATTAACACCACCGCCAGCAACCCCCATGTTACCAAGTAGTAACTGGATCATTGCCATGGTACGAATATTTTGCGCACCAACCGTATGTTGTGTCCAACCTAAGGCGTATAAGAAAGTCCCTGCTTTATCTGAAGCACTCGTGGTTGCTAAGATTTCACAGACTTTTAAGAAATCAGCCTTTGATGTACCACAAATTTGCTCAACAATTTCAGGTGTATAGCGTGACACGTGCTTGTGAAGCAGATTCCACACACAACGAGGGTCTTGTAATGTGTCATCGCGTAACGCATGACCATTTTCATCAAATTTGTAGTTCCAGCTGGTTTTATCATAACTACGTGTATCTGCGTTATAGCCACTAAAGAGGCCATCATCAAAGTCAAAATCATCTCGAACAATTAATGACGCATTAGTATAGTTTTGAACGTATTCAGCGTTTATTTTGTTATTTTCAATCAGGTACAACAAGACGCCCGATAAGAATGTAATATCGGTACCCGAACGAATCGGAACATAATGGTCTGCCACTGATGCCGTACGCGTAAAACGCGGGTCGATCACAATCAGTGTTGCATTGTTATTATTTTTCGCTTCAATTGCCCAGCGGAACCCAACAGGGTGTGCTTCCGCAGCGTTACCGCCCATTACGACGACGACATCGGCATTTTTGATATCAACCCAGTGGTTGGTCATCGCACCGCGACCAAATGTTGGAGCAAGACTTGCTACCGTTGGTCCGTGTCAGACACGTGCTTGGTTATCAACCGCCAGCATACCTAGCGATCTCGCGAATTTTTGGGTCAACATTCCTGTTTCGTTACTTGCAGCAGATGCACAAAGCATCCCTGTTGATAACCAACGGTTTACGGTTGTTCCCTCAGCGTTTTTCTCAATGAAATTTGCATCGCGGTCATCTTTCATTAAACGGGCAATACGTGTGAAAGCATCATCCCAGCTAATGCGTTGCCATTTATCAGAGCCTGGTGCTCTATATTCAGGATAACGTAAACGATTTTCGCTCTGGATATAGTCAAGCAGGCCAGCCCCTTTAGGGCATAAAGCACCACGGTTTACAGGGTGGTCGGAGTCACCTTCCACATGGAATATCGCGGATTTAGCATTCATGGCACCATCGCCCATGCTATATATTAGTAATCCACAACCGACAGAACAGTAAGTACAAGTGTTACGCGTCTCTTTAGAGCGTAGTAATTTATATTCACGTACATTAGCTATTGCCATTCCAGGCATAAAACCTAACGCAGCTACAGTTGTACCTGCCATCCCGCCAGCGCAGATTTTAAAAAACTTTCTGCGACTAACGTTCATTGCTAACCTCTTTATATTTTTTGTATAAATCGGTGAGAGAATAGCAGCCTAATATGATTAGATATTGCCTAAAATCAATGAAAGTGAAAATAAAAGTTTAATTAATATTAACTGAGTAGTTAAACATCAATTACAAATACTACCAATAGAGTAATTATTGTTAAATTGACTTAGATCAAATGTTACTTTTTGAAATATTTTAGTTAAATACATTTCATTAGCATTTTAAAAAATACAAATAAAAATAGAAGAAAATTAATTCAGGAAATACATCACAGCTGACCAAAAACTAAATTTATTTAATTTCATGAAAAATAAATCATCACCATATAAAACTGGTGGAAAAAACATTGACAGAAATAAGCATAAATCATTTGAAACTCTTTAAAATCAATTAATTAAAAAAATACCCAAGCTTAGTCTAGCTTTTTACAAAACCAATATTTAATTGTTCTAATATGAAACAATAATGATAAAAAATACCGAACATCACCACAGATACTTAAATAATAATAATAAACAAAAAAAATAACCGTCTTATAATAAGCCACCAGATAAAAATAAAACTCAGTTTTACGACAACCTTATCTGTATTTTTGAGGTAACAGCACTAGGCTATCTATGGTTCTTGCAGGCTTATAGTTTAAATATGGAAAAAGTGAATTCATTGAGAACTCACTTGCGAAATAATAATGACGTTCTTTTGGGATATTACTTTATCTAAATAATAATCTGTTTTTTACTCCCAGCCACTAATAATGATACCAGCGCCAACAAGCACAACGAAAGCCCCAACCCAGTCAGTTACCAAAAGTGCGACCCCATCGACAACTTTTAGCCATACTAACGCTGTGACAATATATATCCCACCGTAAGATGCATAAATTCGGCCACTGGCTTCTGGATGTAATGTCAATAACCAGACAAATAGCATCAAACTTAAGGCTGTAGGGATTAATAGCCAAGGCCCTCCCTGTTTTTTCATCCAGAGATAAGGGAAATAACAGCCTGCAATTTCAGCTAGTGCAGTGATAAAAAACAAACCAATAATTTTTATCGACATAAGACCCCATTCAAAATTAGCGCTACTGATTTCCCTTCTATAATAGCAACTGACTGTATGAAAAAAACACATGCTTTTAGGAGGATTTAACTAACATTAATGAGATTCGTCTCGCGATAGGTAATACAAAGAACACCGTTGGAAAGGCAATCATCCAAGAAATCCCCCAAGAGCTAACCCAAGATGGGAAAACTTCCGAAGTAAAACCTAGCGCTCTAACAGTACTAATAAGGGAAACGATCCCACTCATTACAAGGGATAAAAAGAAAGGAACTAGAAAGATCATCGCACGAGCAGGTAATTTGGGAATACCTAATACATAATTACGACTTTGATTTGGCATAAAAAACTCCAAGGTTACTGGCACACATAAGCATATAACTATTCGTGTGACCAAAAGTTATATGCGTTGGTTAACGTAAACGCTTACGAGTCTAATGACCAATCTCCGCTATTTTATAAGCAGCAAAAATTTTGTCAATTTAGCCCATCCCCTAAAAAGCATTTTACCCACTAGACTTGCACCATAGAACCAATTATTATACACCGTATAATTAATTAATGGGGAACAAATATGATTACGGGGCATGTATTTATTGCCACTAGTTTAGATGGCTACATCGCACGTAAAGATGGGCAAATAGATTGGCTTGGGTGCATTGATACTTCTAATGAGGATCATGGCTATGACCAATTTATCAATCAAATAGATGCAATTGTGATGGGAAGCGGCACCTTCGAAACACTAAGTCATATCACACCTTGGGTTTACAATCTTCCGGTTGTCGTACTTTCTTCTACATTAACCAACCAAGCCGTGCCTGAACATTTAGTGGGGAAAGTTCGTTTTAGTGATCAATCCCCTGAAAATGTGATGAAAATGCTGGAATTAGAAGGATGCCAACACGTCTATATCGATGGAGGGCAAGTGGTTCAATCATTTTTAAAAAGGGGTATGATTAGCGACCTAATTATAACTAAACTCCCCATTCTACTTGGGAGCGGGCGCCCATTATTTGGAGACCTCAATCACGATATTTTACTCAACCACCTGCATACACGCAGTTTCCCTTCCGGCTTTGTGCAATCTAAATATGAGGTTTTAAAGTGAAAGATAAAAAGCCTGGCCGCCCGCCGGCTAACCAGCAAACTATCTCTTTAGAGTTGATAGTGACTAAAGCTATTGAAATGTTAGATGATAATAAGGTTGATAACCTATCTATGCGCATGCTGGCCAAAAAGATAAACGTCAACCCGATGGCGCTCTATCATTACTTTTCAGATAAAGATGCCTTAATACAAGCTATTGCCAATAGGCTTTATCAAGATATTCAATTGCCTGACTTGCCTGACCTTTACCAACAAATCGAGTCGCTATTACTGCATTACAGGCAAAAAGTGACCCTTTATCCGCAAATCACCTTAGCTATTTTCAGTTCCCCAAATGCTTTTCCAGAACAAGCCAAAAGGATCACCGAAATACTCACCCAACAATTAATGAAACTTGGTTTATCTCAAATAGAAGCAACGAAATGGGGGCATATCCTAATAGATTATACTCATGGAGAAGCGCTATCAGTATCCCCTAAAAATCAAGCTCCCTCATTCACACCTGAAGCCATCCACACTGCTGAACTTAGTTACAGTGAGACTATTAAAATGTTACTTTTCAAGATAAATAGCAAATAATAGTGCTCCTAGGCAATTTTACTCATCAATTTCACATCTAACAGTTCGACCCTATCTTTTACCTGACTAATGAACTCGTTAAAGTGCAGTGTATTATTATGCTTATCAACGGCTTTTTGACTCTGCCATACCTCAAAGAAAACAAATGTATTAGAGTTGTCATGAAGCTGATGCAATTCATATTGAAGGCAACCTTCTTCCTGATGGCTCGACTTAACAATTGACTCTGCCGCGGCTCTAACATAAGCAACTTCGTTTTCTTTTGCTATTACCGTTGCAATGATCCTAACTTCAGACATAAAACCACCCTATCATGAATGATAAAGTAATTAATTTATCACATAATTTCATTATTTATTCTTAAAGATAAACAATTACAAATAAAACAAAATTATATTTTATTTTATTACAGAATTTGCGTAACCTTAAAACATAACGTGATAATAGACTTAATCACGTTATATAGAATTAAAGTATAAATAAATTTAATATTAAAATAATTAAACTTCGTTCAATACTGTATTTATAAACGCCATGCGGTGTTCATTTCCTCCCTGGGTTACATAGTCACAATTCATCCATTTACTATTTTTTAAACCTACCGCTGTCATACAATGAAAAATAGCATCACTAACAGGGTCTCCCTCTTTAATAATAAATTTTGTGGCTTCTTCTGATGTCGTGACAACAGTAGTTTTGGGGATGTCTAGCAAAGGTAATAATTTTTTCTGCTGTTCGTTATAATACCAAGCAAAACCGTTAAGCATTACTTTATCAAAAAAGCCTTTTAAAATTGCAGGCATTCCCATCCACCAAACAGGAAATATGACAATAACTTGTGAGCTATTTTTCAACATTTCTTGGTATTTTCCAACTAAAGGATCAATATAGTTACCGGTGGAATAAAGTGCGAGCTCTTCTTCTGCTAACACAGGGTTAAACTTATCTCTATGCAGGTCAATTACCTGATAATCTTTCTTTTTTTCGGTTAACCCTTTCGTTATATTATCAAGTAAAAACTGGCAGAAGCTCCCTTTCCAAGGGTGTGCATATATAATTGTCACCATAAAATCTATCCTTTTATTAAAATATCAATATCTAATTTTTTATTATAACTTACTGTTAATTGGCTAAAATGACTAAGCTCAAATATATTATCTAGAATATTTAAATGTTTTTACAGTTTGAAATAATCAGTGTAGCATAACTAGACATACAGTATTCACTGGGGGTTTCATAATGAATGCGATTCAATTAGAAATTACGCCTCAAGAAACCAATCTCTCTTTTCTATCCAATAAAATTACCTTACCTATTGGTAGCGACAGTATTAATGGGTTTAAATTTCAACACTCACCAATAACACCTTATGAAGCAGAAATAGCCATTGAATTAATTGAAAACACGGTCATTCCTGCTAGAAAGCAACTCTCTATAAATAACCCTGTTCTGATTAATAGAGATAATAAACTAAAGGCCATTTGGCAACACACTGGTAATACAGAATATTTTTTAACTACCCAGCAGATTGAAAGTGCATTTAACGAGTTGGTTAATGTCATCAATGGTAGCCCTATTAACTCAACAACTTTACCAACAGACACCTCGTTTACTGCTTTCTTAATCATTATAAGGGAGCTGACACATCACTGGGAATTAGATGGCATTTACCTTAAATAAAAAAGGGGGTAAATATCATTTCTATTTACCCCCCTTAACCATCTTTTGATAAATAGTTTATCAAACACTTATTTTTTCGTTGCAAGAATAATACTTGATGCTTTAATAATAGCAGTCACAGGGCTATTAACCATTAACCCCATCTCAGAGGTACTATTGTTTGTCACCACCGCAGATAACAAAGTACCTGCTTTTGTTCTTAAATTGACCACTGAATTCACACTGCCCTTTTCAATAGACTCGACAATGCCATTAAATTGGTTACGAGCAGAGAAATTATATTCATTCTCATCAGAAACAAGGACTACCCAAGGCGCTTTAATAACCGCAATTACAGGTTTCCCTTTTTCTAGACCTAGCTGTGCGGTACTATTTTTAGTAATAACCGCAGTAATGCTTTCCCCACTCGCTAAATCCAAAATAATTTCATCATTGACAGCACCAACACCAATAGATGCAACAACACCTGAAAGTTGGTTTCTTGCCGAAATAGTCATTATATATCCCCTATGAAAATGGCTGCTTTATACTCTATTCAATCTGTATGTTAATACAAATTAAACAATCATGTTCATGCCTTAATCACACTTAACCATTAACAACAGGGTCATTTTTATCATATTCAGGGGAGGAATCATGGTCATCATGCTGAGGTCGATTTTTTATTTCTATATATTTTTTTTCACAATCGGTTAAAAATTGCAGCGAATCCGTTTTCCCTGTTTTCTGATCAATTAAAAATAAACTAATTGTTTTTTGTTTTGGGGAGAAGATCTCAATAATTTTCCCGCTATCGTGGTAATAATCACCTTTATTAACAATGACTTTAAAATCTTTAACGGTCTTTATTTGCTGTTGTTGTTGGCTTTTTTCCAGTTTATAGCCTGCATATTCACCGGCTTCAAAATCACGAATATTGAATGCGCCATTGTAAGAAAACACTTTAACTGTCGGAGCCGCAGTCGGAAAAGCAAAAAAACCATTTCTATCTCTAGAAATCTGATTAATCGATTGGTCAATATTACATTCGTAAACTAACGTTGAATTAGAAGTCTGACAGCCTGATAACACAACTAAAGCCGTGAGCAAAATTCCTACTCTTTTCATATCATCCCTTATCTCTTCAATGTGTATAATTTAGCTCAGTATAAACATTATTATCCTTAAGCTAAACATTCATATTGTAAGAATATACTGCTGAGATAAATCAAGCTCACTTTAATAGACAATTATTCAATTGTTCAACTGTTCAACTGTTCAACTGTTCAACTGTTCAACTGGATGATTAAACAGTAATTTATTAATGGAAAACTCAGTTACTTACGTCATTGAGCTAAAATCCAGCGGTGATCAATATGATCAGAGCAGATAGCATCAACACCCTACTGTAATAATTCAGTTCACGTACAAGGGTCGCCCCGGTTTAAATTCCCTGCCCCCCACAACCATTAGTTGTTCACTCAAGAGTATCATCATGTAGAAGCACCATCACCTACGTTTTAACTTCAAATTAGTTAACACATTGAATTAACACCACCAAGATGTGCAACAATAGTTGGGTAAAACCAATTATTTATCAATATGCCCATATTTACTATTAAAAAAACAATATAGATAATACTCATGATAGTATTACCAAATTATACTGGCTTAAATGGCACAAGGTAGCAGCCAATTAGCTAATTCAAAATCTCTATTTTCAAGTAATTAGGCCATTTCGAAAATAGCTATATTCTGTGAATACCTCATGCCACAATCGGGGATTATCCACCATTAATACCCATATAATGATTATTATCTTGTTTAAGAATTCATACTCATAATCCTATAACTTTTGGTTAGATTTGCTGTTATTGGCATAAGGCATCCTATTATCAAGTAATTTAAAACTGAAACTGTCTCTATCAACATAACCAATAACATTTTCTGAATCATATAATTGCATAAAAAAATCAGCTAACTCATTACTTGAATGATAAGTCCCAAAAACTTGGTCATAATCATAATGTGCTAGATTATTGGCGACTTTGCCGAATTCTGTTTTTGTTGCGGCTGGTGCTAATAACTTGACTTTTAATTGTGCTCCTGCGTTTAATAATTCATGGGCAAGCCCTTCTGTAAAAGCGCTAACAAAAAATTTTGAGCCACAATACGTCACCGCAGTTGGTACGATAGTATATCCTCCAGCTGAACTAACATTAATGAGCTGCTTATTTTCTAAATTATGGTTATCACGGACATACATCAATGAAAGCATTGCTAATGTATTAATGTTTAAATTTAATAACGTATTTACATCTTCAAGTGATTGTTTGGCAGCTTCACCATAATAACCAATACCCGCATTATTTACCCATACATCAATGTCAAACGGGCTTAACTCGCCATAGAGTAAACTCGCATTTTCAACACTCGATAAATCACATATTTTTGTGACTATATCAATGTTTGGGTGTAACGTTTTTAGTTCCGTTTTTAACTCTTCAAGCAAAAATCCCCGCCTCGCTATTGCAATAATATTAAAGCCTCGTTTAGCAAATGCGAGTGCTATAGCTCGCCCTATTCCGGAGCTAGCTCCTGTAATAACAGCATAATGGTGATTTTTCATAATGACCTCTCATTTACAAAATGTATTGAAAGGCTAAAAGATAGAGCTTACTCTAGGTCAAGTATTTTTTTCGATAGTAGGTACATATGAATTATTCAATTAGCCAATTTTCGCAATTAACTGGCTTTAGCATTTATACGCTTAGATATTATGAAAAAGAAGGTATCTTGGCACCTTCAAGGCAAAGTAATAACCATCGATTTTACTCAGAAACTGATATTGAATGGATTAAATTTATTATTCGTTTAAAGGAAACAGGGATGCCTTTAAAAAAAATTAAAGAATACGCGAAATTAAGGGAGATAGGCGCATCCACAACGTTAGATAGAATGAATTTACTCACAGAACATTATACGAGTCTAGAACAACAGATCCTAATATTGAATGACCACCTAGATAGTTTAAATAATAAAATTAAGTACTATCAAGAACAGTTAAAGTAATCAGTTCCATGATTGAATAAAAATTCGAAACTTACTCAATATGATAGTGCTTTTAAATTAAACATCTATCCACTCAATTAGGAAACATAAATACCGTTCAAGGCATTAATGGGGACGGTGTTGGGCTGCGATCATCATTAAATACTTGGCCAAAACGAGGATGACCTTGGTTCCACGCCTCAACAGCCTCGATAATTTCAGCTTTAGTACGCCCAATAAAATTCCACCACATTAATATAGTTTCATTTAAAGGTTCGCCCCCAAGTAATAAGATGTGGCTATTTGAAGCAAACCGCACAACAACTTCAGAATTGTTTTTGCCTAAATACACTAATTGATTCGTACCTACGTGTTGCCCATCAACAATCACAGCTCCTTCAATAACAAAAATACCGTATTCAAATTCAGACTGTAACGTTAAGCTATGTTCAACACTTTTTTGAGCAATAATATCGACCCCAACTAAAGGAGAAAAGCTCAACGTCGGCGCTTTATAAGCCCCGTATTCACCCACTAACAAGTGGAATTGGGTTTGCCCTTCAAGCCAATTCGGTAAAATAGGATAATGATCAAAACGAGGTATTGTATCTTTAACGGCTTCCGGCAATGCTATCCATAACTGCACTGCATGGAGTTTATGGTTTGCTCCATAAGTGTCTTCTGAATGGCTGATCCCATATCCTGCTGTCATTAAATTAACTTGCCGCGGCCGAATAACTTGCTCATAACCTAAGCTATCGCGGTGTAATACTTCCCCTTCTATCATCCAAGTGAAAGTTTGTAAGCCAGTATGAGGATGAGGAGCCACCTTCATTCCTTCGGAATTCCCTTTAAAAACAGTAGGACCTGCATGATCAAGAAAACACCATGCGCCAATTAACCTACGTTCTCTTGTAGGTAAAACCCGAGCGACAGGGATGCCCCCAACATCTTTGGAACGCGCTGTAATCAACTGCAATTCTGTTTTCTTATCATTGGATTCAATAGTCATGACTACCTCATCGGTCATTAAAGAATATTATTGTCGAATATCATTATATTCAGGAGTTCTATCAAATATCGCTTTCGCAAACGGGCACAGCGGGATAACTTTGCGCCTTTCTTTTCTCATACGCTCTACGACTTTAGCAACAAGCAATTTTGCGATCCCCTGTCCTTTTAAGCTTTCATCAACCAATGTGTGATCAATAATCGCTAATTCGTCTCCTGTATATACAAAGGTTATCTCTGCGAGACGAGTTTGCTTATCATCAGATAAAATAAAAAAGCTGTTGTGGTCAGATTGGATATTCATCATAAATAGCTCTTCTTAAAAACCTAACGTTAATCCAGAGTAAGCGACATAACCTGAAAAGACAACTGCCCACCTTTGTTGATATGATCCAAATATTTTGAAGTGAACAGAGTCAAAAAATACATGACCAATAGCAAAACTGATGTCGGCTATGACTGTCTGAATATTTTATGACTCCATAATTTAATGTGTAAGGGATGACAGGGTATTTTTGTGTTTAACGACTAAATTCTAATGGAAGCCCACTCGTATTATTATGTATATAAATTAAGGATAGTATGCAACCTGTAGCAGTAGATGTTTTTTAATGGATAATATTCTTATTTTAGCCGATGGTAACTACCGTATTATTTTTCGCTACATCAACAAACGCAGTACATAACGGCGAAAATTCGGTGGTTATTAAATAGTTATTTTTACTTACCATTACTATTCATCAACGCTAATCAATGATAAGTCTATCATTACGTCTATTGACTGAATCCCCCTGTACATAAGTGGTTTCTATCATAAGTGGTTTCTATCATAACAGCTTCGAGTAAATTACCCGTTATCCGTTTAATTTATCCGCTAGTATTTTAACTTTTCAATATATCAATTAAACTAATACAAACATATAGAACAGAGAAATATAACAATATCTATCTTATTAATTGTATTACTTGACTACTCACTGACAGGAATATGTAATGAAAGTACCATACTTAAAAATATTATTATCACTTTCAACAATTTATATATGTAGTTCTTATAGCGATGAAAATTTGAATGCTGGTTACGCTAAGCTACTTGCACTTTCATTGACAGATGACATTAGCGCTTCAACACTTCATGCTGAGGGGTTTAACTACGAAAAATATTCTTTACCATATGAATTCAAAGACCTTTATGTAATAGATGATTACTCTTTTTCTATGCAATTGAAAGGTAATTACCTTAAAGTTAAATCGTCACTAGTTAATATTGACTCTTTAGGCAATCTACGCGCCCGTTGGGATATTTTTAGTCTATCTGCATCACCAAAAGTTTCCTACCAAATAAACGAAAAGTTCAGCCTAGAAAATGAGCTAGAATTAAGTTATGCAAATATGAGCAATAATTCCACCTTTCATGGTAGTCAACAAATGAAAGACGTATTGCGCGATGAAGGGTTATTAGATTGGAACGTAAATTCATTTCATATAACACCTAAACTTGGCCTGAGAAACACAAATATCCTAGACAATAATGATGAATTGAATCTATATGGCCATATATCCTATATGTTTACTAATGGTTTTGGAAAGACAAAAGGCCTAAATGTCAATAGCAGTACCGGAACATGGTCGATTGGTGGTGAATATGTTATGACGGAACTCATCAGTATAAATGACATTAACTTCAATCTAATCTTATCCAATGATATCGGCGGGTTCTATGGAAAGGACTATAGAGAATTGTCATTTGGTTTTATAAATAATACCTCTGTCGCATTAGAAACCCCCATTAATATCTATGATAACCAAGTAAAAGTGAAAGCTGGGATAGGCTACCTATCAAGCGATAACGCACATGGTATAGCCTTAACCTTGGGAATAAGGTAGGCGTTATTTCAATACGATGATTTAAATCGATAAACGTTAGGTTTTGGCATTATTGACCATAACGTTAATTTATCAACCGTTTTCCAATAGACGATAGCAAACGTTGGAACCATGTAATTATGCAAGGAGAGCACTATATAGCACTCATTATATTGTTATTAAATGATTATTTAATAACCTAACTTTCATTCTATTCGAGTTTCTATATAACCAAGAACATGACTAGGCTATTTTTGATGCCTGTTTTTTCTTGGTTCAATGAGATGCTTAGACCGCATAAATATGCATTTATTATTAATTTTAACGCAGATAATAAAACACCAACTAGAGTAAAAATGAAGCTTACCCTTTAACTATATAAAGTAAAAACTTGTTCCTCCTCACCCTCACTCCAACATGACCTTTTAGATAACAACCCAGTTTTGCACTTGTAACCAAATAGCAGTGGCTATTCACCCTAGTTTTTAATACTCCATGTTTTGCTATGACTGTAATGCTGTTCTATAAAGCGTACTTCCTCAAGGCTCAAAAAGAGCAGTAATTTTTATTGAGTACTCATCTATTTCTTTTCATAAAATAATTTCTAATCAAAAAGAGGATAGTCACACACTAAACGAGTAAATATTCTTATGAATCACTTTGTAATACTTTGAAAAAAAATATTACAAAAAGATTTAAATGACACTTTTTAATTATAATCATAAAAACAACACACGTTAAATGTTGATATTATTAACTTTTAAATTTAAAGCCAAGATAACCCCAAAAAAACGTAGATTTCCCGTCACATTTATTGATAAGAAAAGTTGATTTATTGAATCAGTGAAGATATAAAGAAAATAATTACATAAGTTAAATGAATGGAATTCAATTGCAACCATTTAACAATACACAATTCAATATATTCACTAAAACTGAAGGAAATTTCACTCATGTCAGATAGCTTTCAAAATGAAGTCCCCAAAGCACGGGTCAATATTAAATTAGAACTGCACACGGGCGGCGCTCAGAAGAAAGTGGAATTGCCACTTAAGTTATTAGCGATGGGTGATTACAGTAACGGACAAGATAACCGCGCGTTGTCTGAGCGTGAAAAAGTAAATATCAATAAAAATAACTTTGATAGCGTCCTTAGTGAATTTACACCAACAGTTAACTTAACGGTAAAAAATACCCTTGCTGGTGATGGAAGTGACGAAAGCGTAAACCTCTCTTTCAAAAATATGAAAGACTTCGAACCTGAGCAAGTGGCTCGTCAAATCCCCCAACTTCGAGCCATGTTAGCCATGCGTAATCTGCTACGCGACCTGAAATCTAACCTCCTCGATAACGCTACGTTCCGCCGTGAATTGGAAAATATCCTTAAGGACCCAGCACTCAGTGATGAACTACGTGAAGAGCTAGCACAACTTGCACCGAAGAAAGATTAATTTGGATTATTAAAGGATTATGCTGATGTCTGTAAAAAATGAATCAACCCAAGGTGCAACGACTGTACTTGATGAAACCTCGAATCAAGGCGTTTATGCTTCTTTATTTGAAAAAATCAATTTAACCCCTGTTGCTACAATCAGTGATATTAACGCATTCCAAGATAATACTGCGCTAGCTGATGCAACTGCGGATGAACGAGTCACGGTTGCCGTTCAAGTATTTTTAGACCGTTTAAAATCTTCTGGTCAAAAAGTGGAGCGTTTAGACCGCAACCTGCTTGACCATCATATTGCTGAACTCGATAAGCAAATCAGCCAGCAATTAGATGAAGTGATGCACCATCAAGACTTCCAAAAAGTTGAATCTACTTGGCGTGGTTTAAAATTCCTTGTTGATCGCACTGATTTTCGTCAAAACGTAAAAATTGAGCTACTGGATATTGCCAAGGATGACTTGCGCCAAGATTTCGAAGATAGCCCGGAAATTATCCAAAGTGGTCTTTACCACCATACCTATATTGCAGAATATGACACTCCAGGTGGTGAGCCTATTGCAGCGATAATCTCTAACTATGAGTTTGACCGTAGCGCGCAAGATATCGCCTTATTACGCAGCATCTCTAAAGTCTCCGCGTCTGCCCATATGCCATTTATTGGGTCTGTTGGACCAAAATTCTTTGGCAAAGAGACCATGGAAGAAGTGGCTGCTATCAAAGATATTGGTAACTACTTTGACCGTGCTGAATACATTAAATGGAAAGCTTTCCGTGATTCGGATGATGCCCGCTATATTGGTTTAACCATGCCTCGTGTATTAGGTCGTTTACCTTATGGCCCTGATACTGTGCCTGTTCGAAGCTTCAATTACGTTGAAGAAGTCAAAGGGCCAGATCATGAGAAATATTTGTGGACTAATGCCACATTTGCTTTCGCTGCCAACATGGTTAAAAGCTTTATCAACAACGGTTGGTGTGTGCAAATTCGTGGTCCGCAAGCAGGTGGAGCAGTTAAAGATTTACCTATTCATTTATTTGATTTAGGTACAGGTAGTCAGGTGAAAATCCCATCAGAAGTGATGATCCCTGAAACGCGCGAATTTGAATTCGCTAATCTTGGCTTTATCCCACTGTCGTACTACAAAAACCGCGATTATTCGTGCTTTTTCTCGGCTAATTCCACCCAAAAGCCCGCGCTGTATGACACTGCCGATGCGACAGCAAACAGCCGAATCAACGCGCGTTTACCCTATATTTTCCTACTCTCTCGCATTGCCCATTACCTGAAACTGATCCAACGTGAAAACATTGGTACCACCAAAGATAGACGCCTCCTTGAACTTGAACTCAACAACTGGGTTCGTGGTTTAGTCACTGAAATGACCGACCCGGGTGATGATTTACAAGCTTCTCATCCACTTCGCGATGCAAAAGTTGTTGTTGAAGACATTGAAGATAACCCAGGCTTCTTCCGCGTGAAACTGTATGCCGTCCCACACTTCCAAGTCGAAGGCATGGATGTGGATTTATCGTTGGTTTCGCAGATGCCTAAAGCCAAAGCCTAACGATTAGTAAAGGTCATTCAGGATGAAAATCTACCGTCCCTTATGGACAGACGGGGCCTTTTTGGCCCCTCAACAATTTCAACAACAAGCTCGTTGGGACAGCCATGTCGCTGAAGTCGTTGCTCAAATGGGTATTGCCTCAACGTGGGGTGTGATTAGTACTGAATTTGATGACAGTGCTTTAACCCTATCTCGAGTTAGCGCACAAAAGATGATTGTGCGTTTTCACGATGGCACACTTATTGACACGACTCTGTCTGATGCTCTTCCTCCGGTATTATCCCTTAATGACTACGCAGATCGTCAGTCATTAGACATCGTGCTAGCGTTACCTTTAATGCTAGCAAATGGCGGCAACTTGGCCCCTGAAACGGGTACAGATCGCCCTCGTCGGTTTAGCCAAGAATGGGTTAAAGTTCAAGACCTACTCGGGCATGAGCAAACGGATATTGCAGTATTACGTCATGTGGCAACGCTACGTTTTGCCCATGATGAGAATGAAGCCTATATGACTTGCCCTGTTGCACGGCTGATCCGCAATGCACAAGGGGCATGGGAATTTGATAAGCGTTTTATTCCCCCCTTGCTCGCTTGTCAGGGAAGTCTTGAACTACGCACGTTACTCTCTGAATTTATGCACCGCTTAGTCGCTAAACGCCGTCGACTGATGGCTCTGCGCCGCGAAAGCAATGAGAAAATGGCAGACTTCGTGGTTGCTGATGTCTCATTATTTTGGCTATTAAATTCATTGAACAGCGCCGAACCTGTACTCAATGAACTTAGCACGGCACTACATCGTCATCCTGAATTACTCTATCGAGAACTCGCCCGTTTAGCAGGGAGCTTATTAACTTTCTCTTTAGAAAGTAAATTGGAAGATATTCCGCAATACAAACATGAGCAACCGGAGCAGGTTTTCCCTCCTCTTTTTACGCTATTAAACACCCTGCTTGAAGCCAGCTTACCTTCACGTGTTATCAGTATTGAATTAGTAAAAGAAGGTCCTTTCTGGACAGGGCAGCTTCATGATGGCCGCTTACGTGAAGAGGCGGATTTCTATTTATCCGTACGCTCATCTTTACCCGCTCACCTACTCATTGCTCAATTTCCTTTGCTGTGTAAAGCAGGTAGTCGGGATGATGTTGCTGATGTGGTCAATGTGGCACTCAATGGTATCCCATTAAAACCGCTCAGCCATGTGCCAACCGCGGTTCCACTTCGTTTAGAAAATCAATACTTTGCGCTAGATATTGAAACACCTGCGGGTCAAGCCATGCTTTCTTCAGGGCAATGTGCCTTTTACGTCCCGAGTACATTAGGTGATATTCAATTAGAGCTGTTTGCGGTACTTCGCTCATGAAAAATACAATGTCACACCACACTATTGACATGATTTTTGCTCAAACTTGGTTAATGGTTTGTCAACTTCATCAGGGCACTGCCATCTCTCAGGGTGATAATTTTTACCACCGAGTTTGTCAGCTGATTGATGAAACGCGTCAAAAATTACTTGAACATGGTTATCCAGAAACTGCCATTGAACATATGCAATATGCCCAATGCGCATTAATTGATGAAAGCGTGATGAATCGCCAGCATCAACAAGATGATGGATACAACACTTGGATACAATCACCGTTGCAAGCCCGTTACTTCAATACATTGGAAGCGGGAGATAAACTGTGGGATCGCCTACGCAGTATTTTAAATGAAACGGCACCTAACCCAGATGTTTTGCTCTGTTTTCATCGCGTGCTCACCCTCGGGTTTGTTGGAAAATTTCGCCAGCAAAATGCGCCAGAACGCGAGCGTATCGTCGCTCAACTCAATGTTCAACTTCCTGATTATCTGATTTCATCAGACTTACCTCTTGTCGTAAAACCTAAATTACGTTTTAGCCGCCGCCGACTCTACTGGTTTGGTTGGATTGGTGGAGCTCTTGTGCTCGCTGCAATGTGGTGGGGCTTCAGTGCATCGTTAGAACACTTACTACAACAATGGATGACACAAGGATAGGCATGCAAAACCCAACCAAACAGTGTCTGACACTTTTTGCGACAGGCCTTTTTCTGTGGTTACTCTGGGGGTTTTGGTCCCTAGGGCAAACTGTCACTATTTTTGTATCGGTCTTAGTGCTGGCTCTTACCGGTGGGATGTTATTTTGGCAGTATAAGCAGCGCCGCCAAATGCTTTCTACTGAGCATGATTATGCGGGTGCATTGCCTGCCGATAACTACTCGGGTCCTGTTATCCTCGTTTGTGGTCAGTCTGATGCCCTATTTTTGAGTGACCAATTACACCGAGAAACTCGCCAAGGTTGGTATATTCGGGTATCTGCCCCCACTGAATTAGTTAAATTAGTGACTGCATTGATGGAACATGCCCCATCATTATCAGGGCAGACATCATTACTGTATATCGTCCTGCCGGAACAACTTACTCAGCAAGAAACACTCACTCAAGCATTGCTCAATTGGCGTCGAGCTATTGGTGAAAGCAACCAAAAAATAGGGTCAAAACTGCCATTTTGGGTCACAGTGTATCTCACTATGCCTCGCCAAACAGGTACAGACCTACACGTGGATGGCGAACACACTCCATGGATGACTTTACTCAGCCACCAAAATGAGTTTCAGGTAGAACAAGAAGGTTCTATGTCAGCCCCCTACTCTGTCTGGTTGCCCGCCCATATTGGGCACTCAGAGCAAAGCCTGCAATTTTCCCTGTGGTTAGATACCTTACAGAGTTGGCTCAACCAAGTTTTAGTCCCACAGTTCACCGTGTCTCAAGCAGGAGCACCAAAGCAAACTCTTTCAGCATGGGCTATTCAATGGATAGATATCACCAGCCAACCTAACAACTTATGGCAGCAATTTATCCAAGAAAAAACCATGCTGCCGCTATATTCATCAATTCAAACCACTGATTTGCTGCCTTTACCCGATGTGATGTTACGACGCTTACGCCATGATATTAGCTTAAGCCGCACAGAGAAAACCCTTGGGGCTATCGGAATTATTTTTGGGGTCTTCTTGGTAGGCGCATTAATCGGAAGTTACTACCATAACCAACAACTCATTCGTCACATTGGCGAAGATGTTGCTCGTTTTTCGCAACTTTCGGATACCCCTCTTGCACCAAAACAGACCGCTTATCTGCAATTGCAAGATGATGCAACTGAATTGGCACGTTGGGAACGCGAAGGGATACCAACCTCTCACTCTTTAGCGTTATATCAGGGAAATAGAATATTACCCTACTTGCACACGCTATTAGGTGGCTGGGCTCCTCCACCGCCACCCGCGCCTATCATTGTTCAAAGTGCCCCTGAAATAGTCACCCTTGATAGCCTATCGTTGTTTGATGTAGGGCAATACACCCTCAAAACGGATGCAACTAAAGTTTTAGTCGATGCCTTGCTCAATATTAAAGCCAAACCCGGTTGGTTGATTGTCGTCTCCGGCTATACCGATAACACCGGAAACCCAGCATTAAACCAAACACTCTCATTAAAACGCGCCGAATCAGTCAGAGATTGGATGATAGAAACCAGTGATATCAGCCCTGCTTGTTTTGCTGTTCGAGGGGACGGGCAAAATAACCCAGTTGCTGATAATCAAACCGCTGAAGGCCGAGCAAAAAATCGACGCGTTGAAATACGACTCATCCCTCAAGCAGATGCTTGCCAGGGCGCAGATAATCAAACCGTGTCACCGATGGACGATGACACACATTCGACACAAAAGGAGAAGTAACCATGGCTATTCCTGTTTATTTATGGCTAAAAGATGACGGCGGCGCGGATATCAAGGGCTCTGTCAATGTACAAGACCGTGAAGGCAGTATTGAAGTGGTCGCACAAGACCATAACCTGTATATCCCAACCGATAACAATACCGGTAAATTAACGGGTACACGTATCCATACGCCATTTATTTTCGTGAAAGAAATTGATGCATCAAGCCCTTATTTATACAAAGCAGTGACCACGGGTCAAACTTTGAAAGAAGCTGAATTCAAATGGTACCGCATTGATGATGCTGGGCAAGAAGTGGAATATTTCAATACCAAGCTTGAAAACGTCAAAGTGGTCAAAGTCGCGCCAAAAATGCACGACATCAAAGACCCTAACAAAGAGAAGCACAACCATCTCGAAGAGATTGAACTGCGCTACGAAAAAATCACTTGGACCTATAAAGACGGCAATATCATTCATTCCGATTCTTGGAATGAGCGTGCAACCGCTTAATTAAAACAAGCAGGCGTTTCGGCGTCTGCTTTTTTTGTACGTATTCGTACACCGATGACACACAACACACAATTTATCTTGATACCTAATGAACCTCGGTTAACGGTTAGGGGCGGTAGCATTTCTTGCTGTCTCTAACCGTTTTCACCCCAATATATTTTTACCCCAATACGAGAGAAAGAATATGGACAATTCATCCGTGATGCTATTACGCCGCCTAAACCCTTACTGTGCCAACGCATTAGAAGCGGCGGCTTCACTTTGCCAAACACGAGCGCATGCGGAAATTACCATTGAACATTGGTTGCTCAAATTATTGGAAATGGGGGAAAGCGATATCACGGTGTTAGCTCGCCGCTATGAATGGGATATGTCAGCCCTTTGGCAAAGTTTACTGACAGATATCGACAACTTACCACGCTCCATTCATACGCGCCCATCTTTATCAAAACCGCTGCTGAATCTCATTCAACAAGCTTGGGTGATTGCATCATTGGATGAAGATATCGAACATATTCGCAGCGTGCATTTATTATCTGCCATGGCTCAGCAACCGTCACTGGTGCCCAATGATAATTTGTGGCCATTAATGACATTAAGTACCACCCAACTTCAACGCTTAAGACCGATGCTTGATGCCCAATCCGATGAGCGCCCTGAAATACAACAACTCGCCACACATAATCAATCCTTATCCCATGAAACGCCATCTGATGCTATCGATGTAGAAACGGCGAAAAGCTCAAATGTGATTGGCAATACACTGAACGAAGCACTACTGGCCGTACTGAATAAATTCACCGTCGATGTCACTGAAAAAGCACGCGAAGGCGCGATTGACCCTGTCTTTGGACGTGATGACGAAATTCGCCAAATGGTGGATATTCTTTCTCGCCGTCGTAAAAACAACCCAATTCTCGTCGGCGAGCCGGGTGTCGGGAAAACAGCCTTGGTGGAAGGCTTGGCCTTACGCATTGTCGAAGGGAATGTGCCCGTTAGCCTGCAAACCACCGCCTTGCGCACTTTAGATTTGGGGCTACTGCAAGCGGGCGCTGGCGTTAAAGGCGAATTTGAGCAGCGCCTAAAAAACGTGATTGAGGCCGTACAACAATCCCCTACCCCGATTTTACTGTTTATCGATGAAGCCCATACCATCATTGGCGCAGGCAACCAAGCCGGTGGCGCTGATGCCGCTAACTTACTCAAACCCGCGCTAGCTCGCGGTGAATTGAGAACCATTGCAGCGACAACATGGTCTGAATACAAGCAATATTTTGAACGCGATGCCGCCTTAGAGCGCCGCTTCCAAGTGGTCAAAGTCGATGAGCCAGACGACGAAAAAGCCTGTTTAATGCTGCGGGGGCTAAAACCACGCTATGCCAAATACCACGGTGTTCATATCACTGATGATGCAGTGAAAGCAGCGGTGACTTTGTCTCGCCGTTACTTAACGGGTCGTCAACTCCCCGATAAAGCCGTGGATTTACTCGATACCGCCAGCGCCCGTATCCGCATGAGCCTCGACACGCTCCCTGAAGAACTAACCCGTTTAAAAGCCAAGCGCAATGCCTTAGAACTTGAGCAGCAAGCCATTCTTGATGACTTGGCGATTGGCAACACCACCAATCAATCCCTTCTAAACGAATTAGTCACTCAAGATGCGCAAATAGCGATACAACTGGCTGAGTTAGAACAGCGTTTTGAGCAAGAAAAAAACCTTATCAGCGAACTCTTAGAACAGCGCCGTCAATCCCAAGATGTGAGTGACATTCAAACCCAATTAGAACAAGTGCAGCAAAGCGAACCACTGATCACCCCTGATGTGGATGTCAGAACCGTTGCCACCGTCATCGCAGATTGGACAGGCGTGCCATTATCCAGCCTATTAAAAGACGAACAAACCGAGCTGCTTGAGTTAGAAGATTCGCTTGGCAAACGTGTCGTGGGTCAAGAAAGCCCATTACTGGGGCTTGGGCAACGACTACGCGCCGCTCGCACGGGTCTCGCCTCAGAAAATGGCCCGCAAGGGGTATTTTTACTGGTTGGCCCAAGTGGCGTAGGGAAAACGGAAACGGCTTTGGCCTTGGCAGATGTGCTGTTTGGTGGCGAAAAATCCTTAATCACCATCAACATGTCCGAGTATCAAGAAGCCCACACCGTCAGCCAATTAAAAGGCTCTCCTCCAGGCTATGTAGGTTATGGTCAAGGCGGTATTTTAACGGAAGCCGTTCGCAAGCGCCCTTACAGCGTCGTGTTACTTGATGAAGTGGAAAAAGCGCACCGCGATGTGCTCAACCTGTTTTATCAAGTGTTTGACCGTGGTTTTATGCGCGATGGCGAAGGCCGTGAAATCGATTTTCGCAATACCGTGATTTTAATGACAGCAAACTTGGGCAGTGACTTGCTGATGCAACAACTCGAAGCGTTCCCTGAGTCTACCGATGGCGAACTGCAAGAACTGTTGCGTCCAACCTTGCGCGACCACTTCCAACCTGCATTATTAGCGCGTTTCCAAACCCTGATTTATCGCCCATTAGGCCCTGTCGCACTGCGCCAAATTGTTGAAATGAAACTGGGCAGCGTGATTAAGCGTCTCTACACCCATTACAAGCTCGAAGGGATTGTCGATGAAGCACTGTATGACACCCTCGTGAGCGCGTGTTTATTACCAGACACCGGCGCCCGTAATATAGACAGCCTGCTTAACCAACAAATTTTACCGGTACTGAGCCAACAATTACTCATGCGCCAATCGAACCACCAGCAAGCGCAAAGCCTGACTTTGGGTTATAGCGAAGAAGACGGGATAATCCTAACGTTTAAAGAGATTAACAGTGTTGACTAAATATTCTTAACCTCAGAGGGTTCCAATGAAAAAAACCTCAGTCACCGGTGTACTTTGCATTGCCCTATTCAGCTTAACCGCCTGCTCGCCGGAGACAGGCACGAATATGCTGCC
This sequence comes from Providencia sp. NPDC089933, assembly GCF_049545585.1. Taxonomy (NCBI): domain Bacteria; kingdom Pseudomonadati; phylum Pseudomonadota; class Gammaproteobacteria; order Enterobacterales; family Morganellaceae; genus Providencia; species Providencia sp. NPDC089933. The sequence goes on along the minus strand of NZ_JBMWDT010000001.1, from coordinate 38,288 downwards.
CGCCAATATTTGGGGCTTTAACCATGTCAAAGACACTGCTGTTAATTGGTATAAAGTCAATGGCGCCCAAGGGCGAGGGGCAGTCGGTGTCTGCTGTGTTATGGTGCCCGAAAAATGGACACCCAACCAAACCGTGGTCGTGGAATGGGAGGTTGATCCTGATGCTTATGGTAAATCGCCCCCTATGGGAACTAAAGAATTTAGTGATTTCGTTAAAAAACACAAAGCCAATTATCGCCAC
>NZ_JBMWDT010000001.1:1494-37949 GCF_049545585.1 Providencia sp. NPDC089933 | reverse complement strand
TAATTGGTACACCGTCAATGGCGCCCAAGGGCGAGGCGCAGTCGGTGTCTGCTGTGTTATGGTGCCCGAAAAATGGACGCCCAACCAAACCGTGGTGGTGGAGTGGGAGGTTGACCCAAATTCAAGACCTGGAGATATGCCTGGGGTCACCGACCCTGCATTTAAAGCCTATATGGTGAAACACAAAGCCAATTATCGCCACTACCGCAAGGTGGTGCCCATCCCGCAATATGATGACGCTTGTGATGTCAAAGTGCATTTTTTACCCTGCCAAGAGGTGAAGATCACCTTGTCGTGTTTGGCTCCTTGGCACCCTGACTACCCAATTCAAGCTCCTTTAGACCAAGAGGAGCCCGCCGAATGTCCAACCAACGCGAGCACACCACTTGCTCAGTGAGGTTGGGATGAAAAAAATATCTCTTATCGGTTCCGTTTTAATTGTGTTACTGGCCTTAACCGCCTGCTCACCGGAGAAAAAAACCAACATGCTGCCCGCCAATATTTGGGGCTTTAACCATGTCAAAGACACTTATGTTAATTGGTACACCGTCAATGGCGCCCGAGGGCGAGGGGCAGTCGGTGTCTGCTGTGTTATGGTGCCCGAAAAATGGACACCCAACCAAACCGTGGTCGTGGAGTGGGAGGTTGACCCAAATTCAAGACCTGGAGATATGCCTGGGGTCACCGACCCTGCGTTTAAGGCCTATATGGTGAAACACAAAGCCAATTATCGCCACTACCGCAAGGTGGTGCCCATCCCGCAATATGATGACGCCTGTGATGTCAAAGTGCATTTTTTACCCTGCCAAGAGGTGAAGATCACCTTGTCGTGTTTGGCTACTCGTCATCCGGATTATCCAATAAAAGAACCTAATCAAATGGAGGAGCCTGCCGAATGCCCAGCAACATCATAATAAACCCGATAACGAAAGAAGCACTTAAAGGAGCACTTAAAACCGGCCTTCTCTCCATTAAGAAAATTGAATCTGTCAGTCACCGCTTAACGCAGGGCGACCCTTGTTGGTCGCCACCACGGTTTCCAGAACAAGGTCGTTTACCCCTTTCAAGAAAAGCTCTGGAAGCCAATATGGGTAAAATTGAAAGTAAAGAGGTTGAACACCGCAAGGGCTTTCCTAAAAAAAACCGCAACCCTTGCTGCAAAAGCTTGCATGTAAGCCTGTTTTTTGATGGCACCAATAATAATGAACCCTATGACACTAAAAAAGCCAAACCGCCACACCCCTCCAATGTAGCTAAGCTTTACCATGCTTGTGCTCCTAATGATTTTAGAGCTATGCAGTCTGGATTCTTTGCTTATTATTTACCGGGGGTGGGCACGCCATTTCCCGAAATTGGCACCAATGAATATTACAGCAGTGGGTTAACCTTTGCTTCCGGAGGGGAAGACCGAATTACTTGGGCGTTAATCAATGTCTGCAATACGTTATATTATGAAGTGAATAAAACTGAGATAACCACTGCCGAACGCCGGCGCGTATTAAGAAAAATTAGCTCCCGAAAGGCAAATAACGCCTATACTAAAACAAATGATTACAACCCTCTTGAAGGCATTTTCGAGTTACTGAGTGGGATACGAGATAAACTGTTAAGGCATATGCCTAAATTAGTGGCGTTAAAACTGTATATCTATGGGTTTTCTCGTGGCTCTGCCGAAGCCCGTACCTTTGTCTATTGGTTAGAAAGGTTATTATCCTACTCCCATGACTCTGCTCAATATACCAACCCTGAACATGTTAAAGGGCATTTATACGGCATTCCCGTTTCGGTGGAGTTTTTAGGCTTATTTGATACCGTGGCCGCGGTTGGCATGGCCAATACCGTGCCGATGATGACCGGTCATAATGGTTGGGCGGGGGGAACGCAGCAGTTACCAAAGTCCGATTTAGTGAAATGTTGTTATCACTTTACTGCGGCTCACGAACAACGTCAGGCGTTCTGCTTAGATTCTATTCGGACCCCCGAAGGAAATTACCCGCCAAATAGCTATGAAATTATTTACCCGGGCATGCACTCTGATGTGGGGGGGGCTTACCCTGTAGGCGACCAAGGTAAGTCACTAAATGGGGATGATGAATTACTATCGCAAATTGCCCTGCATGATATGTATGCCGCTGCCATTGATGCGGGAGCGCCCTTGGCGCTGAGTGAAACCAGTTTTAACTTACTGCATCCGGATGTGCAATCACGCTATTTGTTTAGAGAAATGCCACCATCTTCTGCAGAGGAATTCAACGTTAGCCTTCCTTTAATCGACAAATTTAATCATTGGGTTACTTACACGCTGCCGGATACCACAGAGGCGACGGCGAAAACCCCTGAGCAAAGTTATTGCCCGCCACGTTTTATCGATGCCGATATTGAACGGGCTATTGAGGTACAGCTGGTTCTTATCACCGCTTGGCGAATAGGCCGTTATGCCTCTCAGCCCCATTCGTCAATCAACCTTACCCAGCAGCCGTTTTTCCAACAGGCGCCGCAGCACGCTAAAATCACCGCGCAACCCTATGAACCCGATTTTGGTCACCAAGCCGTGGATGCACTGACAGAGGAATATTACGATACCGAGCAGGAAATTAAAGGAATAGCGGAATTACGGGATAAAGAACAAAAAGCCATGCGGGATAACTTAGACAACTGGGTTGCCACCAATGTGGGGACGCCAACCTTTGATGCCACCAATGCTAGAGGGCAACTGTGGGAAGCCGCGTTAGAGTTTACCGCGGATTATCACGATGTCCCTCGCCCTGAACCCTTAATTGATATATCTTCTCGTCGAACACAAGCGGACTGCATTCGTGATACACAGCCCTATCTTGGCGAGTTTGCAAACTGTGAATCATTGCCCAAGCACAGTTTTCCCATTATCGTCAGCGGGATGTCCTATTTATTACAACTCATCGATGACGAACTGGTCGAAACGGTTTATATGCTCACGAATCAAGATGAGCGTAGGGAATATGAAAAACTCAAAGAAATCAGCGATGATGTTTATAAAAGCGTTATTTACCCCCAAATGAAGGGGATCGCTAAATCGCCTGAAACGGCTAAAGTCATCGCCTTATTTGATGATTACATTCATGACTCTCGTGCTTGGTTTATGCATTCTGAAAGTGGAATTCGCGAACCCTACTCTAGTTATTTTTTATCCCGTATGATTTATTTTGGTGATAATTGGAATAAATCATTACGCCTAATCACGCCCGAAAAAGCTCAGGGTATCCCAATGACCCCAACTGGCTTACTGGCATTTTATTACCTACCCACTTATGGGTTGCGCTTATACAACACAAAAACGGGTCAAAAAATCCCTTTTGATGATAGTCAATTACCCCCTGCGACAAACAAAGTGATCGTTCTTATTCGCGAAGTGATTAAAGCGCATGAAGAAGCCGCACACCGAGGCATGATTATCAAAATGCGTGATATCGCAAATAGCAAATAAACGACACATACTGATGGAGTAACCCCATGAGCCTACTCGACACAGCCAAAAACATCCTTCAAGGCCAAAACCGCTATCGCCTAGAAGTCCAAGGCTGCTCAGATTTACTGGACGTTGAACATTTTACCGGGCGTGAAGCCGCTAGCGACACCTATCGCTACCAAATTACGTTTACTTGTTCTGCCCAAGACCTTTTGCCACAACAACTGCTACGCCGCAATGCTAGCCTGACCTTTTCGGCACCAATAAATAACCTAATGGGGCTCGCCACTCAACCGAGCGTTGCCAAGCGCGTTCATGGCGTGGTTACAGATTTTCGTCGCCTCTCCGGCTCTGCGGATGAAGCACGCTATCAGTTAGTTATCGAACCCTTTTTTGCCCTACTCCGTCATCAAATTCGCAGCCACCGTTTCTTTATCAACCAATCTGTGCCGCAAGTAGTTGAACAAATTTTGCGGGAACATAATTTCAAAGGCTGGGAGTTCGAATTTCATCTCGAAAAAGCCTACCCAAAACGCGAACAAATCAACCAAATTAATGAAAGCGACCGCCAATTTATTGAGCGTTTATTGAGTGAAGTGGGGATTTTTTATCGCTTTAGTTTACAAGATGAAACACAAACAGAAGTTCTGCATTTTACGGACAGCCAACGCGGTTATGTGTATGACAAAACGCTGCCATTAAATAGTCCCTCAGGGCTAAGCGATAAACATGTCGACAGTGTTTGGGGGTTATCGTTACGTCATCAAGTGGTCGAAAGCTCTGTGTTTGCCAAAGATTATAACCACCGACTGGCGGAAGATACGTTAATCTCCGCCGTCGCGGACATGACGCGCGGTGATGGCGAAAAGACCAACTACGGCGATGTTTATCACTATAAAGGCCGCCACCTCACCCGCGGGGATAAAATTCGCCCTGAAACTGAAACCGCTAACTTCTGGGCAAAACTCGACCACGAGCGCTTTTTAGCTCGTCAGACTTTACTACGCGGAGAAAGTAGCGCTGCAGACCTGACGCCATTATTAGTGCTAAGTATTCAAGATAACCCGCTCAGTTCGACGTTACCCAGCGTATTCAAATCACCAATTCTAATTACTCGCCTACGCTTTACCGCCAGCCGAGATAAAGCGCTAACTGTTCGCTTTGACGCGGTGCCTTACACCGAAGCACTGTGTTGGCGCCCTGCCCTTAAACCGCGCCCTGTGATTGCCGGAACATTAATGGCGCGTGTCACCAGTGCAAAAGACCACGATATTTATGCCCACCAAAATGAACACGGCTTTTATTGGGTGAAATTCGATGCAGACAGAGATGAAAAAACCAAGGGCTATGAAAGCATGCCCGTGCGTTTGGCGAAACCCTACGCCGGCGATACGTATGGGATGCATTTCCCGCTAATTCAAGGGACTGAAGTCGCTATCGCCTTCCATGAAGGTGACCCAGACCGTCCTTATATTGCTCACGCGCTGCATGACTCCCGCCACCCCGACCACGTGACGGATAAAAATAACACCCGCAATGTGATCCGCACACCTGCGAATAACAAACTGCGCATGGAAGATAAACGCGGGCAAGAGCATATTAAGCTCAGCACCGAATATGGCGGAAAAACCCAGTTAAACCTGGGGCATTTGGTGAATACCGAACGCGAACAGCGTGGTGATGGTTTTGAGTTACGCACCGACAGCTGGGGCGCGATCCGTGCGGGTAAAGGGTTGTTTATTACCACCGATAAGCAGGATAAAGCCGGTGGGGATGTGTTGGCGATGGCACCTGCTATCTCATTATTAAAAGGCGCTAATAATCAATTAACCAACTGGGGGGAGATAACCAAACAGCATAAAAATGCACCACCAGAGCAAGATAGCTTAAAAGCACTCCAAGAAAATGCCGAAAACTTAGCCTCCCCAGCCGTTTTAATGCATGCCACTGATGGCATTGGGTTAGTCACTGAGCAGTCTATTTTATTGCAAAGTGCGCAAGCACATTACGCCCAAAGTATGGGTGAAATGCACATTGCCAGTGGTGAACACATCAGTATCAATGCGAGCCAAAAGATTTCATTACTTTCACAAAAAGAAGGGGTTCGTTTCGTCTCGGGTAATGGCCCTTTCGAAATAGAGTCACACGCCGATAAGCTTGATGCAATTGCACTTAAGGATATCACAGTGCAATCAACCCAAGGGCATATTCAGCTCACCGCAAAAAATGGCATAACTTTAGGTTGCGGCGGTGGCTATATCCGCATTGCTCCCGATGGACAAATCGAAATACACAGCCCAAGCCGTATCAGCCTAAAAGGCCAACACGTATGGGATGGTCCCCAAGGTCAAGATTTCCCATTACCTGACTTGCCACAGTCTGTTTGTAAAGAATGTTTGCAAGAAGCACTTAAAAATGTAACAGGAGTGGCATTCCGTGAATAATATACCAAATCGTGTATCCAACGAACTCGTTGGTGCTTGGCTAGAAAAACTACGAGCCATAAGTGCTCAAGCACAAAATACCCATATCGACATCATCATTGACCAAGCAGGCTTATCTCAGTCTTTTATTCCAGCATTAAAAATGCTAGGGGATGACATCAAATGGCTTTCCCTGTTCACTGGCATGCCTGAAGAGGTTTTTATTGAAGATTCCCCCCTACTTATTCGCTTTAAGTGGGATAACGGTATGCATGTTATTTATTTAACGGAGATTTTAGCCCACTACTACCATTCCTCTCGAATTTTGGTGGCTGTTTCACTATTACCTTTTGATTCTCTTGCTAAATTTCTACAGGCGCTGGTTGAAATTAAATGGGAAAACCGAACTGGCATTTTACGCTTCTATGACCCCCGTATTTTCCCTGAACTGATTAAGCACATTTTAAATGAGAATGAAGCCCGTTATTTCAGCCAACTTGCCTATATGTGGAATTGGATAGATAAAGATGGAGAAATGCGCTGGCTAGAAGGCACCTTTTTTATCGATGTTGAAAAGCAAACGCCTCCCACTCTGACACTTGATATCAATCAGCTCACCAAAATAGGCTGTATTAGTGATGCAGTGAGATTAATGTTTTTGTCTGATTTTGAAAATCCCCACTTAACTCGAGAAGAAAATTTTGATCTGCTCTATACCCTCACTTTACAAGCATATGAAAGTGATTTTATTGGTAATACCGATGATTATGTTCTTCAACATCTACCCGCATTCGCCACTGCAACACCAAAGCAATAAGTTGAGTTTCATACCTTGAAGGCCGTGCCATTTATAAAGATGACCATTTCTGATTTAGCTGTAATTTACTTATGCAGTACCCTACTTATTTCTGGTTGCTCAAATAGCTTTAGAAACAGTAAAAACCAGCCCATGGCGGCGGGGCTGAGTGGCTATAACCACACACTTGGCAGCATTACCTCTTTTTCAGTCAATGGCTCAAGAGTCAGTGTCGGGGGCGTGCAATGTTGCGTGCTGCTCCCCGCTAAATGGACGCCCGGCTTACATGCCAGAGTAAAATGGGAAAGTTTGGATAAAAGCAAACTGTCCCCCATGCCGAAATTTAGCCAAGTCGAGGCTTATAAGCGTTGGGAAGCCGAACTTGACCAATACAGCACCCAGCATGAAGTCAGTGTGCCGATCCCTGAGTATGACGCAGATACCGCCTGCAGTATGAAAGTGCATTTTTTACCCTGCAACCAAGTCAAAGTGACCACTTCGTGTCAAAGCTATGGCTCTGTTGGCTACCCAATTAACGAACCGATGGATATGAAGGAGCCTGCCGTATGTCCGAAATAACCTCACGCCCAATGGCGATTCACGGGGCTATCACTGCCACCCTTTGCACGCTGGTTTTACTGTTATCTGGCTGCTCCCTTGCGGCTAGCAAAAACCAGCCCATGGCGGCGGGGCTGAGTGGCTATAACCACACACTTGGCAGCATTACCTCATTTTCAGTCAATGGCTCAAGAGTCAGTGTCGGGGGCGTGCAATGTTGCGTGCTGCTCCCCGCTAAATGGACGCCCGGCTTACATGCCAGAGTAAAATGGGAAAGTTTGGATAAAAGCAAACTGTCCCCCATGCCGAAATTTAGCCAAGTCGAGGCTTATAAGCGTTGGGAAGCCGAACTTGACCAATACAGCACCCAGCATGAAGTCAGTGTGCCGATCCCTGAGTATGACAGTAAAACGGCCTGTGGCTTAGATGTCCATTTTTTACCCTGCAACCAAGTCAAAGTGACCACCTCTTGTTATAGCTACCTTGACCCTGAATATCCGATTCAAGAACCGATTAATATGAAGGAGCCTGCCGTATGTCCGAAATAACCAATGCGCAACCTGTTTGGGGACCGGCGGAGTTCCCCCAAGATGGTCGATTAGAACTTTCGCGCAAACAGCTTACGGCCAACTACCAGCTGCGTAAAAAAGAGCATAACGCCTTTAACCTTGAAAATAACCGCCGCTATAATGCCAATTTAGGGCCAAGCTGCAGCAAAACCTTGCATATCAGTTTCTTTTTTGATGGCACCAACAACAATAAAAAAAATGACCTTGAAATTGCCGAGCCACCTCACCCTACCAATATTGCCCGGCTTTTTGAGGCCACTTATGAGGATCAACTTACCAAACCTAAAAAATTACGCGAATACTTTAAATATTATATGCCCGGCGTGGGCACCGCCTTTCCCGAAATTGGCGAATATAATTTTTCCAGTAGCGGGTTAACCTATGCCACTGGGGGCGAAAACCGCATTAATTGGGCCTTATTGATGTTAGTTAATAGCCTGTACCTATCTGCCGGCAAAGAAAAACTCGCTAATGACACGTTGAGAACGTGCTTAGATAAAATGACCACAGTCTGGCCTTTGGATGGGGCTGCGGGTCGTAAACAGGTGATTGCCGACCTCCTCAACGCCGAAAAAATTGCCGCACTATTAAGCCAAAAACCGAAAGCTTTAGCGATAAAACTGTATGTGTACGGCTTTTCACGGGGGGCAGCAGAAGCACGGGCGTTTATCCATTGGGTGGCGCAACTGTTTGACTTAGATACCCCTAACGGAGCCGAGTTACCCCAACAAACCCTCGCTAGCCTGCCTTTATCCATCGAATTTTTAGGTATTTTAGACACCGTGCCCTCGGTGGGAATTGTGCATTTGGTCCCTGCCTTTACGGGGCATTTTGATTGGGCGAATGACACCCAACAATTACCTGATGAAAAACGCTACCCTGAGTTTGTGCGGTGTTGCCGCCATTTTGTGGCGGCCCACGAACAGCGGTTGTGTTTCCCACTGGACACCGTGCGCCGCCCAGCAATTAAAGACGGTTTTAGCAAAGGGCACCGCGCCTACCCCCCTCATACCCATGAAATGGTTTACCCAGGAATGCACTCTGATGTGGGTGGGGGCTACCCCCTTAATGACCAAGGAAAAGCCCGCGAAGGGGCTGATCACCTATTATCGCAAATTGTCCTCCATGACCTCTATTCTGAGGCCTTTAAGGTGGGCGCCCCCCTGTGCACCACTGTGACCGAAGATGCGCCCCTGAATACCGATAACACCCCGCTGGTTCCCCCAATGGAGCCCAAAGTAGCTCAATTATTCAAAATCAACCCAATTTTAATCGCACGCTTTAATGCTTGGCGTGCCCTTACCCTAGGGCAAAGCAACACAGGGGAAGCCGCCATTGAGTACCAACCCGTCAGCCTTGGTCACCCTTTGGAGGAGATCATCGAACAGCAAATGGCATGGATGACCGCATGGCGTATCGACCGGTATGCCAAAGCGCGCTACCGCAGCCTACCTTTTTACCAACACGCCGAAGAGTGGCCAAAAGACGGTACGGGCGACGGTAAGAATATTAAAGACGAAAAAGCCAAAAGTGCCCAAACGCAAAAAACCAAAAATGACTTGCAGAAACAAGCCAAAGCTATGGGGATGGAAGGGTATTCAGCCCCAGTGACTGATGACAGAGGCAATATTATTACTCACGAAGTCACTGACCCAGAGACAAACGAAAAACGGTTAGAACCGGTGGATTTTGGGTTTGATAACTTAGCCGGCTCGCCGCTTTTTGAAAGCAAACGGGATAAAACCCAAATTGCAGAGGCCGCGACCGAATTTAGGCACGACTATGACGGGAAAATTCGCCAACATACTGGCTCCTTCGACTTCCCAGTTGATACCTTATTTAAATACACTATGTATTTACTCAATTCCGATGACGAACGCCTTGAATATGAGCGCATGAAAACGTCAGGGGATAAAATTTATGATAACGGCCGCGGTTTCCCCGTCAACCAGCACGCGGATATGGCCCTTGTGAGTACGCTATTTGATGACCAAATCCACGATTCTCGGGCTTGGTTTATGCATTTTGAATTAGGCACCCGTGAGCCTTGGGCTGGGTATTTCCGTTATCGGATGATCTATGCGGGTAATGAAACCAATAAATTCCTTTCCCCTATTGCATTCGCAGGGCAACTGATTGGTGTTGCCACCCTTGTGGGGGGCGCCATTTATACCGTTAAACAAAAAGACATCAAAGGCGTACTGGGGGGCATCAGTGGTACCGTTGGACTACTTTCATTGGAATATGAGGTGGTTGATATTGCTACTGGCCTAAGCATTCCTTTTATTGATAATGCCTCTGAATTATTTCAGCCAACTCAAGATACCAGTGACGTATTTAAAATTACACAAACTCAAACTGCTTATAACTATTCACAAGGGATCATTGATGTTCTTAGTCAATCCGTTGAACCAAATAAACTATTAAAGGTAGGGTAATTGTAATGAAAAATGTTATTCGTGTTGGTGATACATTAAAGCCTTATGGCGGAAGCGTGCTATCAGGTCAATACCTTGCCTTTGGTAAACCCGTTGCCTGTGTTGGAGATAGCGCGGTATGCAACCGTCATGGGCGCACAACTATCGTGGAAGGGGCATCGGGTTCATCCATGAATGGTAACCCAGTCGCTCTAGATGGGCATCGCTGTGCATGCGGTTGCACGCTGGTCAGCTCACTTTCGATGATGGATATCAAGCCATGAGGATGCCCCCTTACTATCCTGAGCCGCCAAATGTTCCCCCGATTAATTGGAAACGGTGGGGACAAGGTATCCTTATTATCATTTCTATCTTCTTACTCATCACTAATATTTTTTGGCCTAAAAACACACCAAATAAAACCACACTTTTTTGGTTTACTGGTTTTATTCTACCTGTTCTTGTTTATCTACTGATATTTTCTATTTATTACTTTATTTACCAAATACGTATTTATCATAAAAATGTGTATTTTGCAGTCACTGAGAAAGATGAAAATGAATGGTGGGGTTACCAGTCAAAATATTTACCCATTATCGATACTATCATTATTGGTAGCTTAGGTCGCAACCAGATGGATTGGGCAATGTTAATTCGAAATAAAACAGTACCACCATTCCCTAAAATCAACGATAAAACAGAAGTTTTATGCAATCCGCTTTTAATTAGTAATAAAGAAAATAAAGATAAAATGCTGGCTAAATTATTATTCAATGAATTAGATACAAAATACCCCGTCTCTAATTTAAACATCAAACACATTTACTGGTTGGGTTCAGAGTCAGCTCTGAATGTTTTTTCTAATTTAGTTGTTCAGCAATATAACACTTCGCCTATTTCTAAAGGTTTTATTCACTCAATTAAAGATATAGACGACATTATCGATAACCATTATGAGCATCACCATAATGATGAAAAGTTAATTATCGCGGGTACCAACCTCAATGATGACCCCAAGCGTGTAGTGCAGTCTGAAAGTGGTTTTCTTTGGTTAATCGGCAATACAGGGAATTATGCGATCCACCGTTGTGAGGCTATTGATTGTGATAATGAACGTGTTTCTGACCTCACATCCCAATTAAAACGCTATGCTGGGTTACCATCAGCCCCCGCCCTCACCATTTCAATGGATCATAAAAGCGCAGAGGCATTTACATCTAGCGACTGGAACAGTGTTGATAATAATCTGTCACCTTACTACGGCGACGTATCCCTCACATCCCCTTTTTTAGCCATCTCACAGGGAGTTTTGCACTGTATACAAAACTCCATCGATTCTTGCGGATGGACCTCAAATATTATCGATAATAAACATTTTGCTGGAGTTATTTCCCGTCATGAAGAAAAATAAAATAGGTAATCCAGTTCCAATAAGTGCACTAATTATTGGCTATTTACTGGTAATTACCGTAATAGTATTTTTGGCAGGTAGTTTTTATTTCTTAATCGGTAACGACTACTTTTTAACACAATATTCTAATAAATCAATTTTCCTATATTCAGTGATTTCTTGGTTAGCTTTATTATTACTGGGGCCAATTTATTTATACTTGACTCATCGAATATCTTTATCATCAATAACACCATTTTTAAATAAATATAAATGGCTAAAAAAATCTAATGATAAAAATACGCCAGATGAACTATCGCAAGCTATGAAAAAAATATACGGCACTTTCTGGCATTCCAAGGTCTCTATCCAGCTTCTCCTCGGCTCCCACTCCGCCGTCGAAAAACTTGCCCCAAATCTTACCCAAGAAATCTGGCAAGAATGTGATGGCACCCTGCTTATCTACGGTGGCGATATCGGGAGTTCTATCGATTCAGAGCGACTAGAAACCCTCAAACACCTGCGCCGACGTCGTCCGCTCGATGGTGTGATTTGGGTGACGGAAAACAGCATTTCATCCCAGCTTTTAGACAGCAACATTCACTTTACCAACCTGAATGCGGCCACTGCCCACAATGCAGGGCGTGCAATCCAAAACCTCTTCCAAGAACTCGGCTGGCGTGCGCCTGTTTGGGTATGGAGTGTCAGTGACCAACCCTCCCTCAGCGCGGTTGAAACGCCCGCTATCCTCTGCATGACTGAGCAAAATATGCCTGCCGAGGCGCTATCGCCTAGCTTATTAAGCCTGATCCCCGCACTTGTGAGCAACGGAACCCAAGCGTTACTGCGCGAACAGAAACACACCTATCTGCTTGCTTTAGCCCAATTTTTACAAAACGGTGGCAGCCAACAGCTCGCGACCGCATTAGCCCCACTCAATACCCCATCACGTACGCTGCCTTTTTCTGGCATCGCATTTAGCCCGTCTATCAATCCGTTAAATCAGCAACGTTTGCCAAATAGTTGGCACCCCGATACCCGCTGGCAAAGCTGGTTAAACGTACAATCTGAACTGGCATCCGGTTTACAGCCGGCCGCTTTAGGCTTTGATAAAAAACGTCTCGTTCAATACGGCGCAGCCACCGCCATGACCTTGTGGGGAGCCGGTATGATTGTCTCTTACTTCGCCAATCGCCAACTCATCGAAGACAGCTACCAAAGTGCGAGTGTCGCCGCTAACCACCAATTACCGGAAACGGAACGCCTTCAGGCCCAATACGACTTTCAGCAAACTCTGGGGCTGTTAACGCATCGCGAACAGAGCTCCGTCCCTGTTTGGCTGCATTTTGGCTTGAATAGCAATCAGCCATTATTAGCCCATTTATGGCCACTGTATCAACAAACGGTACTCCCTCCTCTGCAAGATAATCTCCGTCAGCAACTTGAGCAACGGTTACAAGCTTATGCACAATTATCGCCAAATAGTGATGAACGCCGCCAAGCCACCCAAAGTGCGTATCAAGATTTAAAAACTTACCTCATGATGAGTACGCCAGAGCGTATGGAGCCTGCTTTTTTCACCAATCACGTTCTGACTGCCCTTTCTGTCCCGCAAGGAATGAACGAAGGCGAATGGCACACTCTCGGCAAAGAGTTACTCATGTTCTATGCCCAACAGCTACCGACGCACCCTGAATGGCAATTAACCGCCAACAATAACCTGATTAATCAAAGCCGTACCTTACTCACGCGGCAAATTGGTCAACGCAGCGAAAGTGCCACACTGTATCAAGAAGTGTTACGACAAGCGCAACATCAGTTCCCCGATATGACCTTAGATGATATGACCGGCGATACCGATGCCCACTTTTTATTGACGACAGAAGAGTTTGTACCGGGTATTTTTACCCGCAAAGCGTGGGAAGAATCGATCCAACCCGCCATCAAAAAAGTGGTTGAATCGCGCCGTCATGAAATTGACTGGGTATTGAGTGATAGCCAGCATGAACTTAGCCAAGATATTTCGCCTGATGCGCTCAAACAGCAGCTTACTGAACGCTATTTTGCTGACTTTGCTAATAGCTGGTTAAACTTCCTCAATAGCCTGCAATGGCGCCATACTGAAAGCTTATCCGATACTATCGACCAATTATCCTTAATGAGCGATGTGCGCCAGTCCCCGGTCATTGCACTGCTAAATACCCTCGCCTACCAAGGGAAAACCGGGCGTCAGGCAGAAAAACTGGCCGACTCGTTTGTTAACTCGGCGAAAGAACTGCTCAACAAAGAACAAAAACCCGTGATTAGCCAAAAAGCCGATTTTACGGGACCATTGGAAGACACTTTTGGCCCGGTCCTGAACTTTGTTGACCCTCAAGCCGCCTCACAAACTGGCGATAACCTGAGTTTACAAGCCTATTTAACCCGTATTACTCGTGTGCGCTTAAAACTTCAGCAAGTGGTCAATGCCCCCGACCCGCAAGCCATGTCCCAAACCTTCGCTCAAAGTATTTTAGACGGTAAAAATGTCGATTTTGCCCAAACGCGTGACATGGGCAGTTTAATTGCCGCCAGTTTTGGGCAAGAGTGGCAACCTTTTGGCGATGCACTGTTAGTGGAGCCGATGACGCAGGCGTGGCAACAATTGCTCACCCCAACCGCTCAGGGGATCAATAGCGAATGGCAAAATGCCATTGTCAATGAATGGAACAACGCCTTTGGCGGCCGCTACCCCTTGAAAGACACGCAAAGTGATATTTCTTTGCCTCTGATGGCGCAGTATCTTCGCCCTGATAACGGACGTATTCAACGTTTCCTAGAAACCCGTCTGCAAGGGGTTTTACGCAAAGAAGGTCATCACTGGGTACCGAATAGTGCTAATGCGCAAGGATTACGCTTTAACCCTGAGTTTATTCAGGCGATGAATACCTTGAGTGAGCTAGGCGATGTGGCCTTCGCCAATGGAGAGGCTCGCCTGTACTTCGAAATGCGCCCGGGAACCAGTAAACAGGTGATGCAGACGGTACTGGTGGTCGATAAGCAAAATCTCACTTACGATAACCAATTCCCTGAGTGGCAACGTTTTGTGTGGCCTGCCGACACTATCGCTTCAGGCGCCTCATTGACTTGGATGACCACCTCCACTGGCACCCGCCTCTATCGAGATCATCGAGGTGTTTGGGGGTTAATCCGCTTACTTGAAGCGGCTCAAGTTACCCCTTATGCAGGAAGCACCAGTAGCTATACCGTGTCGTGGACCACCTCCGATGGCAATACACTCAATTACCAGCTGCGCACCGAAATGGGTCAAGGCCCACTGGCGCTGTTAAAACTACGCAACTTTGTGCTACCTGAAAAAATCTTCTTGGATTAGACCCAATAGGACATCACCTATGCCTTTATTAACTGCCTTACGCACAGCCTGTTTTACCGGAAACCCGCTTGCTGCTAACCAGCTTGTTGAGCAACAAGTGGCTTTATGGGAGCGCTGGCTACTGCCTATTACCGCCGAAAACCCAATGGGGAATGACCCCGGTTATGACGATGACTTCGAACGTATGAAAGAAGAAGTCAACAAGTTATCAGGCTCAGATACGGAGTTAATCTGTACGCTCGCCGAAAATCTCTTAACTCATGTATGTAAAGACGCACGCGTGATCACTTACTATGTTTGGGCGCGCTTACATCGAGAAGGTGAAACGGGCTTAGCTGATGGATTAGGATTACTGGCAGGATTACTCCATCGTTACCACGATGACCTACTACCAAATCGCCCAAATAGCCGAAAATCAGCCATTGAATGGTTGGCAGGTCAGCGAGTTATCGACAGTTTATCCCTTTATCCTGAAGTTGATAGCAACGAATTTGCACGTATTGTGGCGCTACTGAGTTCGATTGTGGATGAGTTTAGTACATGGGATGAGGCAAACCGCCCTAATCTTGCACCACTACTACGCGCACTAGAAAATCGACTTGCGCAATCTGGCGGTGCGAATAGTGTTGTTCCACAAAATATTAAATCAACAGAAAGTATATCAACGAAGCAAACATCAACCGGTATCAGCCCTATCGCCCCTATTCAGTCTGGTCGAGAATTACTTGACCAAGCCAAAGTGCTCGCCAATTATCTGCGTAATCAGCCTAATGGTTGGTTATCGGGTCATCGGCTGATGAAATCCGTACGTTGGGATACGCTACACCAAGCTCCCCCACAAAATCAGCAAGGTTGTACTCGATTAGCCCCACCACGCTCAGATGCCAAAGCCCAGCTAAAACGTTTATATCTGCAACAAAATTGGCTCGAACTCACTGAACAAGCAGATCGATTGTTTGCAGAAGGGGTTAACCATTTTTGGTTAGATGTGCAATGGTACTTGCACCAAGCATTGAGTAAATCCCCTGCGCCATGGGATGGCTGGGCAGAAGTGATTGCCTCTGATTTAAAGCAGTTCTTACTTCGCTTACCAGGTTTAGAAAATCTCGCTTGGGAAGATGGCACACCTTTCGCAGATGAAGTCACCTTAGCGTGGATCAAACAGCATATTCTGGAAGAGAATATTCAGTCTCTCAATCACATCCCTGTTCAAGGCGCAAGTGATGATGATAACGACTCAATATTCGCGTTAGAACAAGAAGCGTTAACTCAAGCTGACACCGAAGGCGTTGAAGCCGCATTAGCATGGCTAATGTCACGCCCGAATATCCAAACTTCCCGTCAAAAATGGTTACTGCAATTAGTGATGGCAAGAGTGGCTGAACAATTTGCTCGTCATGATTTGGCACTGAATTTACTTCGTGAATTAGACCGTAATGCTGAACAGATGCGCCTCGCGGATTGGGAACCTCATTCGCTGTTTGAAGTTAAAGCCCGCCAGTTGCAATTGTTACGAGGTAAAACGCAGCGTAATACGCCAGACAAAACTGAACTGCACCATCAAATGTCTGAGTTACTGGCTCAGCTAACTCGATTAGACCCTGTGCGAGCGTTAGTGCTCTATTCCTAAATTAATCAACGAGAACCATACTAATGGATGATTTAACCCTTCGCTATTATGATGCGGAGATGCGATATCTGCGTGAGGCAGCCAAAGAGTTCGCTCAAGCTCACCCCGATCGAGCAGCATTATTAGATTTAGACAAAGCGGGCATTCCTGACCCTTTTGTAGAACGGCTTTTTGAAGGTTTTGCCTTCTCCATGGGGCAATTGCGCCAAAAAATTGATGATGATTTACCCGAGTTAACAGAAGGATTAGTCAGCCTACTTTGGCCTCATTACCTACAAACCATTCCCTCACTTTCTGTGGTTGAACTCGCGCCGGATATTCATGATATGAAAATCTCATCAGTGATCCCCGCTAACTTTGAAGTACTTTCACGCCCTATTGGACCTAAAAAGACCGTCTGCCGCTATCGCACAACTCGAGACTTAACACTCAACCCCATTGTGCTATCAACGGTTAATTTAACCACAGAGCCTGATGGCCGTTCCGTAATTCGCTTGCAGTTCGATTGTGCGAAGCTTGCTGACTGGAAACAAATCTCACTTAATGCTCTCTCCTTTTATCTGGCTGGTGATGTTCCAACTACCTATGCACTACATTTAGCGCTGACTAAGCAAGTTGCAGCCACCTATATTCGGCTGCCATCGTCCCCTGACCGTATTCGTTTACCACTTTGGTTTTCCCCTGGTGGATTTGCTGAAGAAGACCAACTGTGGCCTAAAGGAGATAGCACCTTCAGCGGCTACCAACTATTACTGGAGTATTTTTCTTTTCGTGAAAAGTTTTTCTTCGTCAACTTAAACGGACTTGATGAGATTCAATTACCCGAAGGATTAAGTCATTTTGAGCTAGAAATTGTGCTTGATACGCTCTGGGACAGCGATATTCCATTAAGTACTGATAACCTAAAACTACACAGTGTCCCAGTGATCAACTTATTCAACATTGAAGCTGACCCACTTACTGTTAATGGGTTAGAAAGTGAATATTTACTGCGCCCTCGGCGCTTACAAGATGGACACACCGAAATTTATGCGGTCGATACAGTTCATGGTACGCGACGCGATGAACAAATTCACTATGTGCCATTCAGTAGTTTTCGCCACCGAGGCGGAATGCTCCGCCACAATGCCCCTGAACATTACTATCACACACGAATTAAACGTGGTGTCAGCGGCCTACATGATACATGGCTAATTTTAGGGGGAGAGCACGAGCAACCAACCGCATCTCTTGAAAGTGAAACGCTATCTCTACAATTAACCGGGACTAACGGGCAGCTCCCTCGCAAAGCGTTACAAAGTACATTGCTGGACAGAACTGAAGAGACCTTGCAGACACAGTTACGGGTTCGTAACTTATGCAAACCTACGCTACCTTGCTACCCTCCTGCTGAAGATAGATTTCATTGGCGCGTACTCAGCCACCTTGGTGCCAGCTTCCTGAATATGATGGATAACGTAGAGGTATTACGAGGAACGCTAGCACTTTATGACTGGCGGGAAGATGACCTGAACAGCCGCAAACTCGATGCCATGATCCACGTTGAGCAACACCTTATCGAACGCTTTGAAAAAGGCTTTTTACAGCGAGGTATTGCCATCGACATTACCCTCGATAGCCACGGCTTTAACGGTGAGGGCGACATTCATCTATTTGGCGAAATGCTCAACCGTTTTTTTGCCCTCTATACCGATGTACATCTGTTTAACCAATTGACTTTACATATTTTACCGACAGGAAATAGCCTTACATGGACCGAAAATCATCCTCAGTAAATCCGCTTTTTGATGCGCTTGGGGAGCGTCTTCCGCTGGTAAACTTCTATCGGTTTTGCCAGCTGCTAGAACAAAGTAATGCACAGAGCCCGCCGCTCGGTAGTACCCAAGACCCCAAAACAGACGCTATTCGTTTTCGCCCCCACCGTGGAATGGGCTTTCCCGTCACCGAAATTAAAGGGTTGGATATTGACGATAGATACCGTGATAGCACAACCCCTAGCATTAGAACCACTTTTTTAGGGTTATATGGTGTCACTTCTCCACTACCGACAACCTACCTTGATGATATTGCACAGCGACGAGAAGGAACCGAGTCTCTTACCGATTTTTTAGATATTTTTAACCACCGACTGACGACGCAGTTTTATCGTATTTGGCGAAAATACTCTTACCCCGCAACATTTTCAGCAGGGGGGAAAGACGAAACGTCACAATATTTATATGGATTAATTGGCTTAGGTATACCTGGCACGGCGCAACATATACAAGCGCCGTTATCCCGATTTCTCGCATTACTAGGTACGCTACGTTTTCCGACTCGTACCGCCGAAGGGGTTATATCTTTAGTCAAATTACTGGCGCCTGATACGCAAGTTAAAATCAAGTCCCATGACCCAAGACGCATCGAGCAAGTCACTCAAACAGGGTTATCCTGCAGAACACCGATGACATTAGCCAACAAACCCGTATTAGGTCAGTACGCCACCGATGTTAATAGCCAAATTTTGATTATCTTACAAACCAATAACCTTGAAGAAGCTCGGAACTGGTTGCCTGATGGGTTGCTGTATCAAGATTTAATGGCGCTATTGCATGTTTATCTCGGATCACGCGTCAATGCTCGCCTTAACTTAAAGTTACCAAGAAAGTTACTACCCAATGCAGCGTTAAGCACCCAATCACATCAAGGTGTTCAATTGGGTCGTACCGCAGCAATGGGAACACTCAGCCCACAAACTGTGCGCCAAGAACATATTATCACGTTAAATTTAGGGCGTTACCAACGATTAACGACGTCATCACAGAATACGTCTCCCCAACATTATGCTAATTATCGATTTTAATTTTGAGAATCATTTATGAAACAACTACCTTTATTACCATTTTGTGGCAAAACGTTAGTGCTCCTCTGCGCACTAAATCTATCGGGCTGTGGCCTTACTCAGATGGTCGGTGATGGTACTCGCAATGTTGCAAGCTCCATCTTTTATAAACAAGTGAAAGTCGTACACTTAGATTTTGTCGCACGTGAAGCATTAAATACCGATGATACTGGCGCATCGTTATCAACAATTATCCGTGTTTACCAACTAAAAAACTTTGAAAGCTTTGTAGAAAGCGACTATGCCACTCTTTTCGCTAAAGATAGCCAAGTACTCAAATCCTCGTTAGTCGCACAAAAAGACCTACGAATTCGCCCAGGAGAATCAATTTCGCTTGATATGCCTCTCGAAGAAGGGGCTGAATTTGTTGCTATCGCCGTGATGTTTCACGACCCAGACCTTATCACCGATAATTGGCGTGTGGTGATCCCCAAAAAACGCTTATTACCTGATGACCCACGTTTATTAACTCTCACGGATAACGCTATGACACTAAAACCACTGGGAGAAAAATAACATGTCCCAGCCTTCGTTATATGAAATGTTGACGGGGTATTTTGCTGGAGGATTAAATATTGATGATATTCCAGAACATGACCAAGTGATAGTTTCCGTCATGGACAATATTCGCCGTATTCTCAGCGCCAGAGCGGGGAGCATCGAACATATTCCGGATTATGGGCTTCCCGATATGAGTAAAATGATCCAAGGTCTCCCCGGCACTGCTCACAATATGATGACCATTTTATCGGCAACATTGCTCAAGTATGAGCCCCGCATCAAATCTCTCTCTTTAGTGTTATTACCGCAAAATAGCTTTGGGACACTCCATTATGCCCTTGAGGTTGAATTACACGAACAAGGTTTGATCCGCTATGGCACTGAATTTATGCCTGATGGTCGCATTTTATTGCATCATCTAAAAAAACAATTCGATACGATTTAAACCGACAATTGCTTGAGACAATTATGAACCCAGATTTAAATACATTACGCCTTGGCGGCGACCCTCGCACACTGGCTGATTTTGCAGCCCTTAAAGACGAATTAAACAAACGCTTCCACCCTGCACGCCCTGATGTTGACTGGGCTCGAGCCCATGGCTTATGTTTATCCTTATTTAATCAAAATGGTGCAGACCTACAAACTTGTGCATGGTTTACCCTGATCCGCCAGCATCAAAATGGCATAGCGGGATTAAATGAAGGGTTATCGTTGCTCCAGCATTTACTCAGTCACCACTGGCAAGGGCTTTGGCCCCAACAGACCCATGCTCGCGTCGAAATTATCGCCACATTAAGCCAACAATTGGTGACAGGATTACGTGCACATGCTCCCATTTATGCCGATCTTCCTGCCCTTTACCAAACTGAAACCAAGCTTAGTCAAATTGCACAACAGTTACAAACATTAGAGCTCAAACACCTGACTCAGCTAGAGCGCTTACAAAATTTACTTGCATCTCAGGCAAGGCAATTAGAGAGTACAGATGCTCCAGATAGCGGTTTTATTCCGCCTACACCACCGCAACTTCCGAAAACTTCGCCATCGACATTTCAAGCTCGTACTGCAGTCCCCCCAATTTCCATCAAAGCCAATGCCACCATCAGCACTCCAACACCTACTCAACCTTCTTACCGCAAAGGCATTTGTGTCGGTCTAGCTTTAGGTATTGTACTCACAGGAGCGATATGTGCAGGAACCTTGTATGCATTACACCCACAAATCAATAATCATGCTTTAGCACAAGTACTCCCACAATTACCTGAATTTACACCAAATATTGCAGCAATAATTGAGCAGCAATTACAACCGAACCCAACTCAATCTAGCCGTATTTCTGCTGAAAAACTCAATGTGATTGATAACTACCTTGTGGAATTAGAGTCTATATCCCCTATTTGGGCTCAGCAATATGGGATTAGTATGGCGAATTACCTCACCAAACATTATGGGGAACGACAAGAAATAACAGCGTTTAACGATAAATGGCAGCAAAATATGCAAATTAATGCGTCATCTAACGATAAACTACAACAATGGTCTGAAGGTATGACGTTATTAAATAACCTAAGTACGCGCTTAGATAGCCTTGATGGGAAACCCCGCAGCTATATAACAGGCTCTGAGCTAAAAACGATTATTTTTAATGCACGTCAACATTTTAATCAAGGTATGCCACTTGAGGAAGAACTACGCCAACTAGAGCAATTACAGGCGCAAGGCACCGTACCTGAATCAGAATATCAACGTATCGATACCCACTTTAAGCAACTACTGAATCGATATGCATTGATTCAACAAAATAAATAACACCACCAGCCCCGAAATTCTCGCTCTTAGTTAAAGAAAAAAGAAAGGGATTACATTGACTTTTTGAAAGTAAGTGGCATGGTTTGAGCTTTAAATAAGGGATGGATAAAGAAAAACATGTTTTAAAATATGTTTCAGTTTGGTTAATTGCGCCCGCTTTCTCTGCTTTTCTGGCTTCACTTGGATTAATACCATTGGCAACCTGTTTTCGTGCCTCATCTCTTTTCGCTCTTGCTTCATTGAGAGTGACAACAGGATAGATACCTAACGATATCATTTTGGTTTTGCCAGCGAATTGATACCGATAACGCCAACCTTTGGAACCGTTAGTTTCAGCTAATAAAGCTAGCCCGTTACCATCCGCCAGCGTGTCGGTTTTTTCTTTTAGCTTGGCACGCTTGATTGCCATATCTGTTAGCTTTATAAATCACCAATATTGTATAGGAAAATTGTAGAGGGAATTTCTATACAAAAACTAGGCAACAAATTGTAAGGATTTAGAAAGATGATAGTAGGCTTCGATAGAGTGAGATTTCGCTGGAATGCTTGATTTACTTGGGATTGGAAGACGTTACTAGAAGTGAAGATGGCGGAGGAGGAGTCCGCTTAATATAAATCCAACCCCATCCAGATCTATTCAATTAGTAACGGAATATCAATAGATTATTTAAATTTAAATCCAAACATGTATAATATTCTCCATACAAAGCCTAACAACAATGGCATACCAGATGGCATACTCAACCTTAGGATAAATTCACCATGGCTTTATTAACCAATACCAAAGCTAAGAATATACAACCTGGGGATAAACCATTACCTCATGGCGGTATCACGGGCCTCACTCTACATCCATCATCAACAAAAGGAAGAGGAAAGTGGGTACTTCGCTATATGAGCCCAGTAACACAAAAACGCCGAAATGCGGGTTTAGGTAGTTACCCAGAAATCACAATTTCAGAAGTGTCAAATATTGCTTCAATAATGAGAGAGCAAATAATCAAAGGTATTGATCCCCTTGAGTTCAAAAAATCAATTTCCGAGAAGCCATCAATCCCTTCTTTTGAAGATGCTGCTCGTAAACTTCATACTGAATTACTTCCTGGCTGGAAAAATGAAAAACACGGTAAACAATGGATCACTACACTGGAACAATATGTATTTCCATTTATCGGCTCAATGACATTAGATACCATTGCCCCCGCTGATATAGCTGACACATTACGCCCTATCTGGTTAACTCGCTCCGAAACTGCCTCTCGCGTCAAACAACGTATCCATGCGGTTATGCAATGGGCATGGGCACATAGTTATTGTTCTGCTAACCCTGTCGATGTGGTCGCCCATTTATTACCACAACAAATCAGCGTGAGTATCCGTACCGAACATCAACCTGCAATGCCATGGAAATCACTCCCTCTTTATATTGCAACCTATGTATCCACAGATGAACGATACAATGTCACTCGTGCCTTACTCTTATTTGTCATACTCACCGCCTCACGTTCTGGAGAGGCTAGAGCCATGCGATGGGGAGAAATTGATTTTAAACAACGAGTTTGGACTATCCCAGCCGAAAGAATGAAAGCTGGCATGCAGCATCGAGTTCCCTTATCGGATCAAGCTATGTCGCTACTCCATAGCTTAAAAGGGCTACATGATGAATTGGTTTTTCCTTCCCCCAGAAAACAAGTTGTCCTTTCCGACATGGTGCTCACTGCATTCTTACGGCGTACGAAAGCCCCAAGCGATAATCCTAATCGCGTTGCAACAGCACATGGCTTTCGTTCAACTTTCCGGGATTGGTGCTCTGAGCATGGCTATTCTCGGGATTTAGCTGAAAGAGCACTCGCTCATACAGTCAAAAATAAAGTGGAAGCAGCTTATCACCGAACGGACCTATTAGATCAGCGACGCCCTATGATGCAAGCGTGGGCTGATTATCTCTTGCCTTAAACTAAAGAGCTAGCCAATATGGCTAGCTCTTTTATCTCTTATTAACAATAGAAGGCATGGGCTGTAGAAAACTTATGTCACTACAGGCAAATCCACACCAAATCTGACCGATTTTAACCATCTAGACTTTATTAATAGGAGTTTAATCTACTATCGATTTTTGCAAATAATTAGGTACAAAATCACAGGGTAAATATCTGAAAATCAGCTCGCTTGTGCTTCTCCATAACTTTGCGACATATATGAACCGCCTGTTGCCACTATCCAGTCTCAATAGATTCTGGATAATGGCTGGTTACCCTTTACCGAAATGACCACTCAGTGATCGCAAAGTCTACGATTTTGTTATGCCGTTTATCTATTGCTTCACAATCCCACACTGGGTTCTCGCTATCTTTAACGAAAGAAGCAATCTCAGCCTGTTGGTTAAGAATGGGGGTCTTTCTGTAAGACATTAACTTATCGGCAAATGGTTTGTTTCCGATGGACGCATTGTGCGACCCTGATATGAGCATCAGGTTGCCAAGACAATTGAGGTATTCAGAGCTAAAGTCTTCGGAATATTCACCCTGCTCATTGAGTTCATATCCTGTTTCGAGAGGACTTCCATCAGTAGGCGTGCGCGGTGCTATATGTTCAATTTGTTGGTTGGTAATCTTAAACCCTTCGACTGAATATCCAGCTCTCTGAAGATAACTCTCGTAGCTCCAAAGCAGGTAGCTTAGTACATTATTTCCGTACATCCCGCCATGTAGATAGTTCTTCATATTTGTATCACTCCAATACCATGTATCATTGAGCTTACTTGCTATTTTTTCTAATAAGACAGCATTGTTGCCATCGTAGGAGAGCAGAATTTCATTGAGACGCTCTTGGATATTTGCCCGACTATTGATGAGCTTAGCCCTAAAGGTTATCACTTCAAGAATGCGGAAAAGAGTTGGGAGATCTGAGGAGTTATAACGGTAGCCCTTAATAATGAATGGGTAAATGTACGCGGGGATCCCAAGTTTAAACAGCCTTTTCGCATACATACTCTTTTCATGTTGTAACTTATCTATGGCCACGAATGAATCGTTTAAACTTCGAACGTACTCTTTTATCCAGGTAACTTTGTCATCTTTGTTACGGAAAGCTTCCTTCAAGTCATCCAAAGTGCGGTAGGCATACCCCTTGATATACGCATTGTTGTGGTAAATCAGCACACTATCTTCATTAATCCGCTCTATGTTGTTGATTACCTGATAAATGCGTTTAAATATGTTCGATACAAATTCGATATTGTTATCAACATCGTCAGCAGGGCTATTCACGTACATCTGATACATGAAATACGATTTGACCTTTTCCATATTGGTCAATTCTTTGCCTCTATTATTTTCCAGTTCAAACATCAGAGCCGCATCCTTCTTACCCTCCAACTCGATGATGGTAAGGTCGGTATTTTCAAGCTTCTCTTGGATACTGACAAGGCGTGCGGTATCAAGTTTAGAGAGTTGTTTAGTGAAGTATGCTTTCGCTTCAAGTAGTTTCTTTTGTGATGGAGAATAAGCATCAAACTTATCTTGATTTTCGACAATTAAGCAGTCATAACAACTTCGATCATATTCAACTGGGCGGAGTTTAATATTTTTATCTCTGATGAAAGCTTCTTCAGTGTCTTCAATGTCAAAATTATGCTCTGACAGGTCATCTCGTGTCTTTAATACATTGAGTAGAGAGCGAACAAATATAGTAATGGTAGTGACCCTTTGCTGGCCGTCAATGATTTCGTATAACTTGTTCTTTTCAACGCATTCAAGAAGAATATTCCCGAAAAAATAGTTGTTTTCCCCATCTACTTGCTCATAAAGATCTGACAAGAATTCATTCCAGTTGTTCTCTCCCCAAGCATAAGCCCGCTGGTATACAGGGATCTCGTAACTAACCTTGGAGGGTTCAAAGAAAGCCAATACTGTGGTTTGATTAAAGTTCATTTCACTCCCAACACTAAACATTACAAAGTGTTTAATATCAAAAAGTTAATCATATCATATGCAGTAAAAGGAAATAGTGAATAATGCAGTATTTTTTGATTCATTACATTAGAATCCATATTTGGGCTTGTAGTGGCTCACTAAAACTGGCCACTGATATAGAGTTTTCCCATATTTTTATTTATGTGAACAAGGCAGACACTGATGGCATTCGTAACTCAGAAATGTCCAAAAACGAGTTTACCCGGCTGTCCGCTCCTCGCTCGTAGCAGACCTCGCAGTGTGTCAGACGGTCCGCTTCGTGCCAAAAGCGGAAGTAACGGGTAAGAATAAACTCAAAAATTTTTTTTTGTAGGCAATGAGGGGGGATTATGGCGCGTAGAATTGAACCTCGTGGCATAGCTAATGCTATTAATGGAAGCTTTGTCAGTCGTAACAATGATTTTGCAGGATACTGGGCTATTGGTCAGTTAAAATTACAGTCTCAGCAAAGAATATTATTCCAATTCAATTTATAGATAGGCTGTTTTTGCTGGAAATATTGAGCATGATAAATGAAATATCTCTCGTGACGGGGTCAAAGAAAATGTTAAATGAATTGGTGTTTGCTAAAAACCTCATTCATAGCCCAGTACCTTCATCTGCGGCACAGTAATATTTAGGCGGCTGTTGGGAAGTTTCTCTGGCTGCTGGATTTTAGTACTAGTTGTATTGTGGTACAGAATAATAGATAAACTGTAGCCATTGAAGGTCACTTGCACAGTTCTTCATGCTCGTTATGTTGCTTGCTCTGGGGGGAGCTTCCTCCCCTTTATGCACGTATTACACTTAGCAGGCTCCATTTACAAGTGATTTTCTTATGAGCTTGACTGGTCAGAATTTATTACACTTCAAATATCTCAGTAAATTATCCTACAAAATTAATCAAAGAGTCATTATTTTTAATAATGCGATCTCTGAGGATCTTTATTAAAATAACTATTGGAATCAACACCTGGGTTGCAGGGCCAGTAAAATGGATAGTTCTAAAACCACCTGTTACATCATAAATATCATTGAAAACGTTCACATCGATAAAATCATTGCCACTACCAATCAAATAAGTATCAATAGCATTAACTATTGTCTCACACTTATCCTTATTCATGCCGTTTGTTAATATTTCCTTTTTGAAATCATTCATCATTACATCAAGTATCATACTTTCTATTTCGAAATCTGCTTTCTCTTTTATATTTTTTATTCCAATTTCATCGGAAATATCTAGCAATATTTCATTGTATTTAACACCATTCCCTCTTAGTTTGTTTACGATGGAATCCCCACCCATCAACTGTATTTCATTTGTTAAAGCCTGGGTTTCAAGCTCTTTATCCGAAAAGGCACTATTTCTTTTATTTAATAATTTAGCTATTACCTCTCTTTCCTTGTTTGATGAGTAATATATTACGTTATAGAGAGATTCATCTTTCAAGCAGAACTCAATGGGTTTGTTACTACTGACAACCATGACTTCTTTTCTTGAGTTGTTATTAAAATCCAAATGATTAATTATTTTATGAACATTATCCCAATAATCAAGATGACCTAGCGAGTGAAACGGTCTGTTCATAATTCTTCCATTTAGTTCCTCATCAATCACAATCGGATGTGCACCTATGCATTTTTCAAAGTCAGGCTTGATTTTTAAAACAAGATCGGCATCTGAGTGAATGTTGTATATATTCCCAGATATCACGGTTAGTAATTTTTTGCATTCAGCATTACTTAGATTTCTTGCTCCTGCCATGAGTATTAAATTATTTATATTTATAATTTTAAATTCATCACTCATTGCTAAAATAGATTCAATGATTAATCTAGCACCAAGAGAATGAGAATATATATTTATAGCCTCATATTTCTTGCTATTTTTTTTTAAAAAACGAACCAATAAAACGTAAAATTTATATTTCAAGTTACTGATACTTTGTTCGACTGCTTTAAATCCGCCAATTTGAGATGATATGGCATTCACGGCAAAAAGATAGGGGTTTGGTTTTAAGGCAATCCCTAAAAGGTCTGCGCTAGAGAAATTATTCAATATCGAACCGCTAGGCCAAAATGCGAAGATATTAGAATCACTTGCATTTACTTTAGCTACATGGTTTTTTAGCTTATCTCTATCACTTTCAGTTGAAGCGGCAGAGTAACCATGAATAAAAATATTCAAGGTATCCCCTTGCCCATTGCCACAACGCTCAAAAAAAATATCCTCTTTCATGACATTCCTTTATTAATTCTGAAAATAGTGAAAACATTATAATGGAATTTAAAGATTGAAATGCCATTAAATTTAAGTTTTTAGATGGGATATATATAGAGTAAGTAATGAGAGCAATCTGAGAGAGGAAATTTAGTAAGCCTGGACAACCTGGCTTTCAGGGGTAATATTCTTCGAATTGAGATCCACTGTAGTTATCAAATCGTAACCACTGGCCATTGAAAGGCTGGCGCACCGATCCAATAGGTCTATTTCGCTACTTACCCAGAATGATTTCTGCCCCCTTTGTGCTGACTGTTCTCGTTGTAGACATCGTCACGATAGATAAACATGATAAGGTCGGCATCTCGCTCAGACCAGCCGGTCAGGCTTAGTTATGTTCTACCCAACGAAACCTGTTAGTTCAAGTCTGAGCTAATGCCTCTCAATTAAACCTGACTGGTTCCAAAGTTTCTAAAGTCAGTCATGAACTCTTTGGTATTCATTTTAGCCAGATACGTCATGCGTAATAGGAAATCAAAATAATTAGAATTACGAGTCAGAGCATCTCGTCTATCAAATCGAAATACGGGGTTCTCTGGAAAGTTAACTAATGGTGCATAGTCTGGGTACGCTAAGCCAATGGCGCTACACCATGCCCGTTGTATTCTAGTCGCCATATTATTGGCATCATCTTGTAAATAGTTGCCTAAATAGCCGTATATATCTCGATTAAATAACAAAACTAAATGGTAGTGAGGATATTCACTTTCATTACGTTCTCTTACCCAAGCATAATAAGGGAGTGCTGGTGTACCTGAACGCCCCGTACGATGATGTGCGGCTCTCAGTTGGCTTTTTAGTGACTCGATAAAACGGGTAATGGCTCGCTCATCCGTGCGTTGAAAACATATAGGCATATCCGGGGCATCAGGACTACTATCCTGAGCGAATCGTAAATCAACTCGGATTGCAAATACTCGGTTATGGTGTTCTAGTGTATTCTCAACCACTGCCAGTAATCGACGAAGGATATAATACGATATCGAGGAATCATAGCGATCACTCGCGATAGTTATCAGTTGATCCAATTCTGTTTTAGTTAATGTATAATCTGACATTTTTATTACCTTACTATCATAGAAATAGCGATATCTGTATTCGTGTTTAAGTACCTATCGCATCCATAACACAGTGAGTTATAGACACAATAGGTACGGTGATTAAATAAACATTGCTTTGTTGATTGATAGGTGTTATTGTTATAAATTAGTATTGTATTTAGTAAGATGATATATATTACCTATACCGACATCATTCCATTTAATAAAAGACAGACTCAACCCTCCCCAAAGCCGCAATAAATCTCGCTTGGTGATATAATCCTACTCACTGATATTATTAAAAATAACTCTGAAGTTATCCTTATCTTGGTGAGTTATTGAGTATGAATACTCCTCTGCTACTCAACGGAATATTCAATCGTTCGGCTAGCTCTTCAGGTGTCATTCTTGCCCCCGTAAACTTGACATAGTTAATCCCATTTTTTTCGAATAATTGAACTTTGGCTTCCTGCTGTAGTTTTTCTAATGCAGGCCGCAAACGGTCAGAGCGTCTCAGTGAATAGGGGCCATTTTTAATGATGTCATTTCGCCTAAAATCATAAGATTTATTACTGACAAGATGCTCCTCCAACCATAACAGGAGTTTTTCAGCATCACTAGGCTCCCTCGTTTCATCAGTTTTAGCGATAAAGTGATTGAGATACCACTGTGTGATATAAAATGCCGCATTCAAGGTTTCTTTTGTGATCAGCGTTGAATTCGGTGTCATAAAAACCTGCATCACTGCCGCAATTCTCGACGCATGTTCCATATAGCGCGCAATAAAATCCTCATAATGTGAAAATGCCGTGTCCTGCTTTATACAATCTGATATGATTCGCTGCTGTTCATACCAGTATTTTTGTGCCTCCACCGTTAATGTGATACACTGACGTTCACCACCATACTCTCTTCGCAATGCAGACTTGTCTAAGTGCGCGATCAAAACGGAAGAGAAGGCATCAAATGCATGCGCGTCTAATCGTAAAGTGTTCAGGTCATCCAACCTAGTTAATGAATTGTTCAAATCCACGAATAAAAAACGGGCTAGCCCACCAGAATATCGAAACTTCGTGCCTTTTTTCCTCAAATAATGATTAAACAATTCCGGCTGTAACATTAACAAGATGCTAAAACGGGCATCTGAAATAAAGTCGCTGTCGCGTGAAACACGGCTCACCGAAATACTCTCTCCACACCAGAGTGAATTTAATAACGAAATTTTATGAAATAGATTGCCGTCAAACAAAGCCCCTGCTTCATCTGAGGCCAGTGTTAACACTGGATACCCTTGCCCTAATTCCCGAGTTAATGCCTCGCTGGTGGGATCATTGATAATTAAACGCCTTTGAACCGGCTTAACAGGCGCTTGTTGTAGGCATTCATCTAACTGACGACGAGCCTCAGCCACATCACCGTTATCCTTAAACATTTTTTGATAATGTTTCTCATGAGCTTTTAGCTCTATTTTCCAAATAGCCTCATGCCGTTGATACTCCGCCTGTGCTGAACCATATTCTCTTTTTTGTGCTTCTTCCCACTGAATAACCGGTGCTATCAACATTCTGAATACCGTCGTCTTTTTACTGCCCGACTTGGCGAGCACAAGCGTATAAAGTGAAGTGGGATAGCGAATCCCTTGGATAGGTTGAACATCAAAGTTATCGTGACATCCCATACCCATAACTCCTAATAGGGTAGGTAAAATAATATCTGTGCTAGCCCCTGTTTGAGCGTGTATGTGCCCGATCAACTGCTGAAAAAATTCAGGTAAAAATTTCAACTGCAAACATAGTTCTGGATTGCCATTTGACATTTTTCTTGCTCCTTAATTTGATAGACAATTAAACTTCACGTGAAGCAACCCATTTTTCGATCTCGCTGTATAGCCATCCAACTGATGATATCCCCAGCTTAATCGGTTTAGGAAAATCCTCATCGTAATACTTCGAGCGAGGGTTTAATTTTTCATAAATACTGGATCTGGATATCCCCAGAATAACGGTTAACTCAGTCATACGTAAAATACGTAATGGTGAATTTGTCTGATTTCTAGTTTCTTTTTGGTTGGACATCTCATTTTCCTTTGTTGATCCGATGACTTAACTAGACTTTGCCATAAACAATGAGAAAATATCCCGTAGTAAAATGGAGACCAAAAGGAGATGAAAGTGCCTACACACACATTTGCTGAAATGCTGTATAAAGTTTATGAAATACTTGGACTGTTTAAAAAAAACACGAATAGAAGAGATTTACGTAATCATTCCAATTTTTCATCTCACCAAATGTTTTTTGCGAAAGCTTTAGATGAAATAATTGATACGATCGACAATCAAGAAAGCCTAGACAAACAAATCAGATTAGTCTTGTTTTACAAATATGAACAGCTATACAATAAATTTGTCAGTACT
The DNA here is from genome assembly GCF_049545585.1 of Providencia sp. NPDC089933. Classification (NCBI taxonomy): domain Bacteria; kingdom Pseudomonadati; phylum Pseudomonadota; class Gammaproteobacteria; order Enterobacterales; family Morganellaceae; genus Providencia; species Providencia sp. NPDC089933. The sequence continues at coordinate 6,463 of NZ_JBMWDT010000001.1, read as the reverse complement.
AATCTAGTATCGACTTTAAATGCAAAAGAGATAATGATACGTTTTACTGAAATTGTAATACCTGCAGTTATAGCATTAGATATACATATAACACTTCGTGGCTATAGAAAAGAAGATCCATTCAATTTTTATTATCACATACGTAAATTTTTACTTAGCGAAAAATACAATAAAAATAATGAAGAATTAATATATCAGAATGCAAAAAAATATTTAAAAAAATACATAAAGTCGCTGAACTTTGAGCCCTCCATTGATCTCAGCTCAATAATTTCATTAATTGATAATATTAGAAAAAGTTCTAAACAGAGAACAGCATCAATTAATACAGCAATAGATCAATGCCTCTCAATCGCCAACTTGATGGGATATAAAAAAAGTTATAAATTTGATCTCCTTAGAGTAGCCTACACTTCAATAAATACATTGCTATTATTTCAAAAAGAAACCAATTTACTTGATTTCGTTTATAATAACTATGAAAAAATCATAAAAAAAGAAATAAAAGAATATGAACCAATATCAAAGTTAAACAATTATTTGTATGATGGGAAAAATCACTTAATTATATTAGGAATTGAGGACGAAATTGTCGATAAAAACTCAACTGAAGTCATTAATAGCATTATTAGTTATTTAGATATTCCTATATTGAATAATCCTATTGTCAAAGATATTATTTACGAAATAGAGCGTTTTACATTTAATTTAGATTATCTTGTGCCATATTCAAAATCTTATTTTAACCTACTCAAAAGACATCTCAATAAATACGACAAAAATAATATATTGAAACCATACTTAACATTTATAGACATAATACTATTATTACAAGATGAAAAAATCGATGCTGCCTTTAATTTTATTAAAAATATAAATAAAAAAAACCTACCCTTAGGTTTTTTAAACTCAGCCATTTCAACTATTGATTTGGCTTTACAAATAAAATTAAAGAAAAAAACGATAAGAAATGGTTCTTTAATTCCTTTGATTAATTCAATTTTAATCACCAATAGCATTTATATAAAATACTACCCCATTGCTTACCACATTGAAAACAATAAAATCAGGGAAAATCCCATTATAAAAAACCCAAATAATATTATACTAATGCAATCAATAGCAAGATATAACCTCATGATAAGTAAAATAACCGATGAGAAAAATTATAAATTTGATGAAGTTTTCCCTCACGCAATCAATGGAAGTCTGAATCACCTTGATAAATTACTTGAAAAATTAATTAAACACGTTCTAAATTTCAATATTAAAGATGATGTTATCGCAAAAAAAATCATAGAGAAAAAAATATATACGTATTCAAATCTTAATAAAAATCTAATAAACATTCTTAATGATTGTTCATTGTACAACTGTATAGGCTGCCTTTCAATTCTATATGACTACCTTCAAGCTCCAGGAGAGGAGTTTGAAAATATTCGTCTTTTTATAAGCAAGCCAGAAAAAGAAATCAACAATTTACGTAAAGCATTACATATAGCTGAAAATATATTATATGAAAATAAACAAAAGAAAAAAAGTGCTGTCCTAGATAACTAAGAACTAACTCCAGAAGGGATTGTCAGAATGTCATAACGGGTAATTTCTGAAGGTGAAAATATGACAGTTAGCAGATGATGGCTCAGCGATGAACCTCATATTCAGTCACGGAAGGATGAATCAGAAGCCATCAAAAACACGGATTTTAAGGCCCACCGCTGGGTTGTAGAGAGAACACACAGTTGGATGAATCGCTACCGTCGTGTCCTGACTCGTTGGGAGAAGAAGGTCGAGAATTATGAGGCGATGCTGCATTTTGCCTGTGGTATCATTGTCTGGAATAAAATCCTTTTGGGATAGGTTCTAAGCATGAAATAAATGGTAATTTGATAGGAATTTTAGAAGGAGCCAACTTATATAATTGTATGGGCTGTCTCGATTACTTATGTAAACACTTAAGGTCCTATGGCGAAGATCTATCTAATATCATTTCTTTCGTATCTATATCGGTAAAAGGGATTGAAAAACTAGAATTAGTGCGTGGTGCATTACTAATTGCAAAAGAAAGACTCTCAGAAAAAGATCATCTAAAAAAGATAAGTAAAAATTTACTATCTCTAGCTAATTTCTATGTAACACTTGCTACGCGTAGCAAGTGTTACTAATCGCTAATCAATAATTTTTCATGATAGTGTAGGATATCTGTACCCAATTGCGATGACACTTCTGATAGTGCTTTAACTTGATAAAATTGTTTTTTGAACATATCGAACCTCCAACATAATAGTATGAAGGTTCATAACCCCATCATCGGTGAATTAGATACAATAATTCAGATCTATTGATACACAGGTATTTGAGATAACAATGCTATTCAACTCCCTATAGCGTTGAAGCATTACTAATTGATTACTATTAATACCGCTGACCTTTGTAAACTAACTATTCACTCGACTTCTGCTCGGCGCTCTATAAACTTCGGGCTCACCATCGTCTTTTAGGTCTATTTCGTATGAGCAGATCGCTGAATAACATCGATGGAGATCACTTTACTATGCCAACTCCGTGCTATATCTCCATCGAAGGTAAAACCCAGGGCAACATCACCGCCGGTGCATTTACGGCTGAGTCTGTCGGTAACATCTATGTACAGGGTCACGAAGATGAAATGCTGGTTCAGCAGTTTGACCATGTGGTGGCGGTTCCGCTGCTGTACAACGCCCTGGCTGCCGGTGAAATGCAACCGAAAGTGCAGCTGAAATGGTACCGCACCACAGTTGAAGGTAAGCAGGAGCATTTCTTCACCACCGCGCTGGAAGATGCTACTATCGTCAACATAGACTGCAAAATGCCGCACTGAAGGGGTTTAGCTCGTCCTTAGTGGGCTCCACAACACCAGATTTCGGCTTCATTAGCTCTTCAGACTCGGCTGGCTCCGGAATGGCCTGATACCAAAACCAGCCTTCCTGACCACGCTGATAGAATGGTCCATCACTGGCATGGGCGGGCAGGATGAATAGAAAGAAAATAATGATTGGGATGGTCACCCATAGGATGAACCAAGGTAACAAGGGGGTTCTCATTGTCAGCTCCCGAAAATTTCATAGAGCTAACATGCTAAAGATCCCAGTAAGTGCGATTGGCCAGATAGATGAAGGAATTGTGTGTGTTTCTGACTAGCTTTTGTGAACAGAAAAATGGCTGCAACCTTGAAATTTGTTCGAAACAAAGTTGATATTGGTTTGCTGTCTTTGATACCCAACTTTAATAACAGATACTGAAATTAACATCATCTTAAATAGAACCCATCATACGGGAGACTCGCAGTTTGGACACTTTATGTTAATTGAAGACATAGGCATCAAAGACAAATAAGTCCAATACTCGCCATTCTTAATTAATCGTGTATTGCATGCACCACAGTGGGTATACACGGTAAAGTGTGTACACTCATTGCACCGATACCAACGCTTTTGATTATTTGAACTCATTGATTTCGTTACATCAACTACTTTTTCAGACCCGCAAGAAACACAAAAATTCACCGCATGAGTATCATCCGATGCTCCTCGAAAAGGTGTATTGTCTTCAATGCCGTACTGTAGAAACATCCCTAGCATACGTTGGATTTCATCAAGATAGCGTTGCGACTTCATTGGGTTAGCACATACTGCACCATAGTTTGTAGCTTGACGTTGATGGTATGCTGGCTCCCAATCAAACATGGATAGTTCGCCCAAATAACTGTCTTTCGCCCATTCTTGTGGAGATACGACTTTCTCAACCGCATCTAACACGGGGTGCAGAACAAACACACTGTTTTCTACGGTTGGGCTAAAATTTGATTTACAGCTAATATATTGAAACTGAAAAACAATATATTTTTTGTTAGCGAGTTATATGAGAAAACCAGTGTTTTCATTATGACCCGTCTTGAGTAGCCCAAATGGGGAAAATTATTCATCGATACTACTTATTCATCGATACTACAATGGTAACCCCATGTCACAGTATTTAACTCATCATTATTGTATTATTGGAATACGTAATTAATTTTATTATTTTAAATATTAATTTTTCAGTTTATTCTGCTATCTCCTAATAATTTTAATATATTTCCAAAATGAAACAATTCATGCTTCTTGTCTAGCATATTTATTTTCTTAAGTAATAAAAATAAACCATTATCTTTCCTTTGGTTAAATACAATCGAATAAAGAGTATATTAGCCATGAATCAGTTATATCTACATTTGATTATCGTTAATTGATTTATTATTTTTTTATTATAATTTACCTTTGACTTTTGTGTTTTTTACTCTATTTTATAATTAAATGTTTATTACTATTTCTATATCTTCTTTTTTAGAACATATTTAAAACTCTAATTTTTTCCAGCAATGATTATTTATTAAAAATAAACCTAGTCATTTTAGGAGTTATCATGGAATACAAGCTTAATAAGAATATCCCTATAGGAACTAATGCTACTGGACTACGAGAAGAATTCGATAGTATGGGAAAAGTAAATGTTCCCGCAGATCGCTATTGGGGTGCCCAAACACAACGCTCATTACAACATTTTAATATCGGTAATGATCTCATGCCAAAAGAGGTTTACCACGCCTACGGCTATGTAAAGAAAGCTTGTGCGTTAGTTAACTTTGCTGCTGGCAGATTACCCGATTGGAAAAAAGATGCCATTGTTATGGCTGCTGATGAAACTATCAGTGGTCAGCTTGATGACCATTATCCTCTCTATGTATGGCAAACAGGCTCTGGTACGCAATCAAATATGAATGTCAATGAGGTACTTTCTAATCGAGCAATCCAATTATTAGGCGGTACATTAGGAACTCAATCACCTATAGGTCCTAATGATGATGTGAATATGGGGCAATCGTCAAATGACTCATTCCCAACTGCAATGCATATCGCTGCAATTTTTGCGATTGATGAACAGTTAATTC
>NZ_JBMWDT010000001.1:0-1401 GCF_049545585.1 Providencia sp. NPDC089933 | reverse complement strand
TAGGTCCTAATGATGATGTGAATATGGGGCAATCGTCAAATGACTCATTCCCAACTGCAATGCATATCGCTGCAATTTTTGCGATTGATGAACAGTTAATTCCAAGCATTGAAAGTTTAATTCAAGTTATTGAAAAAAAAGCTGACTCATGGATGGCCGTGGTTAAAATTGGTCGCACACACTTAGAAGATGCAGTTCCCCTCACCGTTGGCCAAGAGTGGCATGGATGGGCAGGTCAGCTCAAAGACGCGTTGGAAGACATTAAACGCAGTAAATTAGACCTGTATAAACTTGCGATAGGTGGTACCGCGGTAGGTACGGGTTTAAACGCACCAAAAGGCTTTTCAAAAGATGTTGCTGAAAAAATTGCAGAATTAACACAAAAACCATTTGTTACAGCACCAAATAAATTTACTGCTCAAGGCTCTTTAGATGCATTAGTACGTGCTCATGCGGCTATTCGAGGACTTGCGGTTGCATTGATTAAAATAGCCAATGACATGCGTTGGCTAGCCTCCGGTCCTCGTTGTGGCTTAAGCGAATTGATTTTACCGGCAAATGAACCAGGTTCTTCAATCATGCCAGGTAAGGTGAATCCAACACAGTGTGAAGCGATTGTCATGATTGGTATTCAAGTGATGGGAAATGACTCTGCAATATCTATTTCTGGTAGCCAAGGTAATTTTGAATTAAATGCAATGCGCCCTGTAATTATTAATAATTTATTACACTCGATTCGCATCATCTCTGATGGCTGCCATAAATTCAGAGAGTATTCTGTTGAAGGCACTGAATTAAATAACACCAAAATTACTGAGTACGTCAATAATAGCGTGATGCTAGTCACTGCTCTCTCTCCAATTATCGGATATCAAAATGCAGCTCATATCGCAGAAAATGCGATTGCAAAAAACATCACATTAAAAGAATCAGCTATTTCTTCAGGAAAAATAAGCGAAGAGGACTTTAACAAATACGTCAATCCTATTGATATGACAGGTAATGGTTTATCTGGTGCTTAATTTATTTTTAAATAATCCAATTATGAGGTTTTTATATGTATAACCGCCAAGCTGAAATCGTTGTTGAGAATAACATTCGAAAAATAAAAACTACAGCAAGAGGATATCAAGTATTACGAGATCCATCCTTAAATAAAGGAACCGCGTTTACTGAAGAAGAAAGAAAAGCACTGGACTTAAACGGTATTCTTCCTCCTGTTATTACAGAAGATATGGAAGTGCAATTAGACCGCTCTTATCGCGCTTATCGCGAATGTCGTACAGACCTCGATAAACACATCTATATGTGGCGACTTCACGACAATAATGTCACATTATTCTACGCTTTATTACAGCGCCATATGTTAGAAATGTTACCTGTCGTATATGACCCTGTTGT